>JALWBF010000123.1:0-8014 GCA_027016055.1 Archaeoglobaceae archaeon
ACCTTATAGCCGTTCTTAGTCCTTTTAAGATCATCCAAGCAAAGAAATCTCCAGCCCTCATTCGCTATTCTCACTGCGATAAAAGGTTCGGCACCGAAGATTTTCGAAAATTTAATAAGATTTTCAACATCCTCCTTTGAAATGTAAACCGGCAAATTCGCTCTCATCTTAACTTCGATAGCTATGTATCTCCTCCCGTTCCCGGCAATTATGTCCGGAACTGGGTAGCTTATAGAGCCGCTTGCAGGAGCTCTTATCGCGGCAAAACCGCTCTTCCAAAGCATGTGGACGAGTTCCCTCTCAAAGCACTAACCTTTGGACTTCACGGAAGCACATACTTCGAAAAATTAGAAATCGTTTACGGTTCGATCATTGTTCCGATTCCTTCCCTCGTAAACAGCTCAAGTAAAATTGCATGCTCTCTTGAGCCGTCTATTATGTGAGCCTTCTCAACTCCCCCCTTCAAAGCCTTCAGAACCGCTTCAACCTTCGGAATCATTCCTCCGACAATCTTTCCTTCGTTAAGCATTTTCTCAAGCTCATCCACCTTTATCTTCGAAATCAGCGAGGACTTGTCTTTGACATCGCTTAGGATTCCGGGGACATCCGTTAGCATTATCAGCTTCTTAGCCTTAATGGCAGCAGCTATGTTTCCCGCAACGATATCCGCATTTATGTTGTATGTGTTTCCTTCCAAATCCGTCGCAACTGGAGAGACTACAGGAATATAGCCGTGATCGATCAAAATCTTCAAAATTTCAGGATTCACGTATTCCGTCTCGCCAACGTAGCCCAAATCTATAACGATCTCCCTCCCATTTTTCTTTTTCTTTATAAGTTTCTTCCTTGCGATTATAAGCAGCCCGTCTTTGCCACTCAAGCCAACTGCCCTTCCGCCGTATTTTATGAACGTCGTTACGATCTTCGAATTGATCTTACCATCCAGCACCATCTCAACGATTTCCATAGTCTCCTTATCGGTAACTCTTAAACCGTCAACGAACTTCGGCTTTATTCCGAGCTTCTCCATCTTCTCAGTTATCTCCGGCCCTCCGCCGTGAACTACTATCGGCTTGATACCTACGAAATATAATAACAATATATCTTTAATTGTGCTCTCCAAGATCGTTTCATTAACCATCGCATGTCCACCGATCTTTATTACCATGCATGAACCGTAGAACTCCTTGATGTATGGCAGGGCTTCAACGAGCACCTGAACTTTTTCCATAATATTACTGGAGTTCGTTTGTTTAAAAGCTTGCTGAAGCCAAAAAAACTAAAGTATCTGTTTTCTAAATTAGATATGGACTATAAAGAATTACTGAGAAAATCTATTCACTTCTTAGGCTTGTCCTACATCCCGGCTTACGATATCATGGGCAGAAAGAACATGATCATAGCCGTCGGAGCGATCGTGATATTTGCCATTTTCATAGAAATCCTTAGGCACAGATACGATATCCTACCGGAGTTTTTGCTTAGGAGCTACGAAAGGAAAAGCATCGGAGCGTATATATACTTCGGCATTGCAACGTTCGTTATTACGGTTTTACTACCGAGAACCTCCTGCTTTATCGGAATAATCGTCGGTTCTTTGGGTGATGGAATTTCCGGAATTCTAAAGCACTCTTTCGGACAAAACAAGCATTTGGCATCCTTGGGAATGCTTACATCCTCTATATTCGCCATCTATCTACTAAATCTGCTTTCAATCCCAGCTTTCCTTGCGGTAGTTGCGGGAGTTATTGCCGAAAGGGTTGAGAGGATTGGAAGGCTCTATATCAACGACAATCTAAGCGTTCCTATAGTTTCCGCTTTCGTCTATCAACTCTTAGAAACCGTTTTATGATGACGTTGTTACCTTCTGCCATGGATCGAGATTCCGCCCTAAATCTTCTCAAACAATACGTAAAGAACGACAAGCTGATCAAACACTGCATTGCTGTGGGAGCAATAATGAAAGAACTCGCAAAGGAATTGGGAGAGGATGAAAAGAAATGGGAAATAATCGGAATTCTGCACGATATAGATTACGAAATTGTTGAAGGCGATATGAGCAAGCATGGTGTGCTCGGAGCAGAGATTCTGAAGAAACACGGCGTAGAAGATGAGATATGCGAGATCGTTAAGAGGCACAATCATATGCTTTTTGGTGATTATGAAAAGCCTGTTGAGATAGCTTTGCAGTCTGCCGATGCAGTTTCCGGCTTAATAATTGCCTGTGCTCTCGTTAAAGGCGGTAAGATAACCGAAGTAACTCCAAAAACCGTAAAGAAGAAGTTTAAAGAGAAGAGCTTTGCGGCGGGATGTGATAGAAATAGGATCAGGATGATAGAAAAGCTTGGAATCGAGCTACCAAAGCTTTATGAAATTGCGATAAGAGGTTTGATAAATGTTAAAGACGAGCTTGGGCTTGAGTGAACTGGAGATACTCGGAATTGCCTTATTTTTAGCATACTTGATCTCAGTTGAAATCTTAAAGAGAAGGGGCACTCTGCAACGCAGGAACATCACAGCAATAGGACCCATTTTAATGATCCGAACCACAAGGGGACTTGATTTTCTCGAAAAAATATCGAAGCCTAAGAGATTTTGGAGAACAATAGCAACGCTCGGAATTCCGGCTGTATTCGCTGGTATGACCTTCATGTTCTCCCTGATACTGATCATGGATTACATAATGATAACGGGTCCTCCGAAACCTTCCCCTGCAACGAATCCGAGAAACGCCCTGCTCATTCCCGGAATAAACCAGTTCATACCTCTCGTCTGGGGATTGATCGGTTTGATAGTTACGCTGATCGTTCACGAATTCAGTCATGCTATTTTATGTAGGGTCGAAGGTGTGAAGGTAAAATCCTTAGGAGTCGTGCTGGCTTTAGTCCCGATCGGCGGGTTCGCTGAGCCGGATGAAAAAGAGCTTATGGATGAAAAGAAGCTTAAAAGAATTCAGAGAATTAGGATATATTCAGCTGGGGTAATAAGCAACTTTTTCGTTGCTTTCATAGCTTTCCTAGCTTTCTTCTACCTTTTGGGTTTTCTGCAACCGCACGTAATTGTCGTTGAATCGAACGTTAAGGGTGTGAAGAACGGAAGCGTCGTTTTAAGTATAAACGGCGTCAAGGTTCATAACGAGGATGACGTTCGAAAAGCTTTGAAAGTTCACGATAGCTACGTTCTAATCGAATTGGAAAACGGAAAAAAGCTAAGGCTTAACAAAATTGCAGGAGTTTATATCACAGGAACAATCAACGGTTATCCAGCCGAAAAGGCTGGGATTAAAAAGGGAATGGTGATAATAGCTGTGAACGGCATTAAAACCCCAACGTTAAAGGAGTTCATGAAAGTTATGATGTCAACGAAGCCCAACGAAACCGTAGAAGTTTCGATATACGATGGAAAATCGATAAGAAACGTCAGTTTAACGCTCGCAAAGTCTCCACAGGGTGATCACGGTTTTATGGGAGTGCTAATCGATGGAGATTACGTTTCGGGATTGATTCTCGGTTATTCAAACAGACTGCTGACGAGCTTAAAATCTATACCTAGCCAACTCTTAAATGTAAGGGGATGGCTTTACGTGATCGCGATGCCCTTTATGTTCCAAGGTTTCAGCGGAAAGCTCTTAAAATACTTCACACCGATGGGCTTCTGGAGGGACTTCGGAAACTCGTTGTTCTATCTTCTCAACACACTCTACTGGATCGGCTGGATAAACTTTTACGTTGGAATGTTCAACTGCCTACCCGCAATTCCGCTGGATGGCGGAAGGGTTCTTCAGGAATCGCTGATGTCGGTATTCAGGGGGGAAAGGGGAAAGGAAATATCCGCATTAATAGTTAGAATGCTCGCAATAACCGTGTTTCTGTCGATAGCGCTGTCAATATTAATTCCGAATTTGCAGATAAGATAATTTTATTATTTTCCAAAAATTTTTAGGCGAGCCGAAAAGTTAATATCCCCCTAATGAATACATATTCATATGCCAGGCGGGGATGGAACAGGCCCGTGGGGATGGGGTCCAAGAACCGGCAGAGGAGCGGGATTTTGCTCCGGCTATCCGGTTCCGGGATTCATGAACAGATGGGTTTTCCCACCGTTCGGAGGTAGATGGCTGGCCTTCTGGAGATACGGCTGGAGATTTGCAAGGAGATGGAGAAGAGGCTGGTGGTGGTAGCCATGCCTTGGTGGGCTCCGGGCTGGGGATGGGGAAGAGGCTGGGGCTGGAGATGGTGGTTCTGGGCAACCGGATTGCCGGGATGGATTAGATGGGCATACTTCACGCCATGGACTTATCCTCCGGCACCGAGGCCAGAGGATGAGCTTAGGTTTCTTGAGGAGATGAAAAAGGAACTTGAAGCTGAGCTTGAGGACATAAAGAAGAGGATCGAGGAGCTCAAAAAGGAAAGCGGTAAACAGTAAAAAACAATATTTTTTATAATTTTTTGTTTTACAATTAAATCAAAATTTTTTTAAATGTTTTTCGTCGATTAAATTGCATGAAGGTGGGGGTTATTAGATGCGAGCTCGTAGCGGAAAATTGCCCCGGTTCAAGTTGTTTTAAGGCGATGAGGGAAAAGAAGGGGGCTTTTGAGGGAATCGATGAAGAGATCGTTGTTGTAGGCTTCATGACCTGCGGAGGCTGTCCGGGGAAGAAGGTTGCGTTTAAGGTTAAAGCTATGCTCGAAAAGGGAGCGGACACTATAGCATTATCTTCATGCATAACCAAAGGATATCCGATTGGAAAGGCGTTTCCGTGTCCTTATGCTGAGGAGATAAAGAAGGCTGTTGAAGCAACCATAAAGAAGATTAAGCCCGATGCCAAGGTGATCGATTGGACTCATTAAAAGCTTTATTTAATTTTTGATCTCGTGATCCGAAGCTTGAAGGCGTTCAGTAACTTTAAATATATTTTGATACCTATGCCATATCATGGGAATATTTGAAAAGCTCTTGGGAAAGTCCGAGAAGGTTCCGGTGGAGGAGTATGAGGAACTCGATCTCAGCGAATATGAAGCTGAGATAGAAAGCGAGGGAACGACATATATAAAGGTTGCGGAGGTCACGGGAATAAACGAGATTCCGGAGATAAGGAGGCAGATTTACGAGGGAAACATAGTGATAGCGGATATAGCATACATAAAGCATGACAAACTGACGTTCGAGAGGGTTTTGAAGGATCTAAGGCTTTTGGCTGAAGATGTAAACGGAGATATCGTCGGGCTCGGCGAGGATTATATAATAATAACTCCAACTGGGATAAAGGTGGATAGGAACAAGATAAGGGGGGTAAAGAGGTAGGATGTTCGCCTGTCCCATCTGCGGAAGGGAGCTTAGAATCGTGATGACCACATACGACACACCCTTCTTCGGAAAGGTTCTATTAACATCCATATCGTGCGAATGCGGCTTTAAGCATGCTGATGCGATCGTTGCGGAAGTAAAGGAGCCGGTTAGATTCACGATAAAGATAAACAAGGACAACCTGTTCACGAAGGTTATCAGATCGACATCCGGAACGATAAGGATACCGGAGATAGGCGTAGACATAGAACCCGGTCCAGCATCGCAGGCGTTCATAACTAATCTCGAGGGAATCCTCGCGAGGGTTGAGGATATAGTTCAGATGGCGAAGAGATGGAATGCGGACGATGAGGAAAAGGTAAAGATCTGCGATAGGATTTTGAAGAGGATAAGGGATACGATCGAGGGTAGAGATGAGTTAACGCTAATCCTCGAAGATCCGCTCGGAAACAGTCTGATTCTTTCGGATGAAGCATTCAGAGAGAGGTTAAAGGATGAGGAGGCATCAAAGCTTAAGACCGGAATGACGATCATGGATATAACCGGCTTGAGCGAGAGAGAACTGATGGAACTCGATAAATCATGAAGGATATAATAGATTTTTACGTTAGCAAAAATTTGAAGAATTGCGACCTCAGTTTTGATGAAGCCTTAAGGTTATTTGAGCTTCCACTGCCGGTTTTGGGAAGGATAGCGGATGAGATTAGAAGAAAGAGATGCGGAGATCTTGTTACGTTCGTAATAGATCGAAACATAAATTACACGAACATCTGCATATCTAAGTGCAAGTTCTGCGCTTTTTACGCTAAAAAGGAAGAAGAAGGATACGTTCTTAGCAAGGATGAGATACTGAAAAAGGTTGAGGAAGCAGTCAAGCTGGGAGCGACCCAGATTCTGATGCAAGGGGGATTGAATCCTGATTTGGGAATAGAATGGTTCGAAGAAGTTTTTAGATCAATAAAGGAAAGGTTTCCGAATGTTGCCCTTCACAGCTTATCCGCTCCTGAGATTAAGTTTTTGGCTAAGAAAGAGGGAATGAGCGTTAGAGAAGTTCTGGAAAGGTTGAGAATTGCCGGATTGGATTCACTGCCGGGAGGAGGAGCGGAAATTTTGAGCGACAGAGTTAGGAAAATAATAAGTCCGAACAAGATAAAATCCGATGAGTGGCTTGAGGTTATGGAGATAGCTCACAGAATCGGAATGAAAACGACAGCAACTATGATGTTCGGGCATGTGGAAACGAACGAGGACATAATCGAGCATCTCTTCAAGATAAGGGATCTTCAAGCCAAAACCGGCGGATTCACGGCATTTATACCTTGGACGTTCCAGCCGAACAGAACGGAATTATACGAGCAAATTAAAGAGCCTGCTCCTCCGACGAGGTATCTACAAGTTCTGGCGATTTCGAGGATAGTCCTCCACAACATCAGAAACATACAGGTATCATGGCTAACACAAGGCTTCGATGTAGCGACCATTGGACTACTCTTCGGAGCTAACGATTTCGGCGGTGTCATGCTTGAGGAGAACGTTGTCAGGGCGACCGGCAAGCCATTTAAGCCGGCAAGGGTGGAAGAAATAGTTAAAGCTGTTAAATCGATCGGCAGACCTGTCGCTTTAAGGGATACGTATTACAGAATTCTGAGATACTTTTAGCTCTTTGAAAGTCTGTAGGCTTTGTAAATTATCCTCCAGCCAATCGCTATCGTTCCAATACCCAAACAGATCATCTGCAATCCTTTTTGCTTATCTGCAAGCCCCATGAATATTCCAACAGCTACGAGCACATAACCTAAAAACTTCACTCCAGAGCCAATAAAAAATAATTTTAAACTTTTGTGTGTGGTTGGATCAGCTTTCCTCCAGCGGATATACACTCACCTCGAAAACGTCTCCCTCAATCTCAACCTTAAACTTTCCTTCTATCTTCCCCCCCGGCACGGGGAAGGGTTCTTCTTCGATCTCTCCCTTAAGGAACTTCAAGCCGGTCTGCGGGAATAGGGCGTAGATCAGCACATCCTCATCACTCGGATTTTCGAATCCCATCTCTATCAGCTCTTGCCTCCTCTTCTCAAATTCCGGCTCAAGTAGATCGGCTGGTCTGCAATCTATCGGCTTCTCATCTCCAAGAATCTTCTTTCTTATCTCCTCCTTTATCGGAGCCGGAGTTCTGCCATACATCCCCTTAACCAAATCCCTCGTTTCCTTCGTAACGACCTTATACCTTTCTCCCATCAAAACGTTCAAAACAGCCTGAACTCCGACTATCTGGCTCGTCGGAGTGACTAATGGCACGTAGCCCAAATCTTCCCTAACTCTCGGAACCTCTTTGAGAACTTCCGGAAGCTTGTCCAAGGCGTTGTATTCCTTAAGCTGAGCAATCAGGTTTGAAAACATACCGCCGGGGATTTGATAAACGAGAACGTTCGTATCCGGGATGGTGGATCTCCAGTCCAGATAGCCGGAATACTTTTCCCTTATTTTCATGAAGTATTCTCTGACTTCTAATAGCACGTCTAAATCGACTCCGGTATCGTATCCGAGCTCATTCAAAGCGTAAACCATGCTCTCGGTTGGCGGATGGGATGTTCCGCAGCTCAGCGGTGACATGGCGGTATCTATCATCTTCGCTCCGGCTTCAACGGCCTTAAGTAAAGCCATGGAAGCCATTCCGCTTGTGTAGTGTGAATGAACATCTATAGGC
>JALWBF010000123.1:8024-8357 GCA_027016055.1 Archaeoglobaceae archaeon
CTTTTATACACAACGAATCGACTTCAAGATAAGCAAGCTCGTTCGCTATTTCGATATACTTCTCTATCGTATGAACCGGGCTTATGGTGTAACATATCGTTCCCTGCACGTGAGCACCGAGCTTCTTCGCAACCTTGATCGAGGTTACGAGGTTTCTGACATCGTTCAGCGCATCGAAAATTCTGAAAACATCCAGTCCATATTCTACAGTCTTCTGAACGAACTTCTCGACTATATCATCCGGATAATGCCTGTAACCTACCAAGTTCTGCCCCCTCAACAGCATCGAAATGAGAGCGTTCTTTATCCTCTTTCTTATCTCCCTAAGTCTCT
>JALWBF010000124.1 GCA_027016055.1 Archaeoglobaceae archaeon
TGTAGCGGTTGCATTGTTGATTATTATTAACAACAATAAATCAAAGGTGATAGACATGGAGAAAACAGAGATTCTTGAAAAAATTAAGGAGGCTGAAATGAAGGTTGAAGAGAACATCAAGAAAGCTGAGGAGGAGAAAAAGAAGATCATCAACGAGGCTAAAATGAAAGCGAGGCAAATCATAGAAGATGCTGAAAAGGAGGCTGAAAAAATTAAGGCTGAAATAATCGAAAAAGCTAAAGCTGAAATAGAAAAGGAAAAGCAAGAAATAAGAAACTCCTTCAGTAAGGAGATATCCGAAGTTGAGTCGAGGGGTAAAGCGAATTTACAAAACGCTGTTGAGTTTTTATATAAAGAATTTGTAGGGATGATCGAGTATGCTTAAGCCGGAAAGGATGGTTAAGGTTTCCGTAGTGGGTCCTAAGGATCACTTTGAGACGGTATCTGAGATTCTCTATCGGCTCAACCTAATTCACATAGAGGAACCAGTTGAAGATGAATACTTCAAGCTCGGTGAGCCATTCGAAAAGGCTGGAGTTATTTCCAGGAGCCTGGTTCAGCTGAGGAGTCTTCTTTCATACCTTAAGCTCGACCCAGAGAAATTCGTTCCGAAAAGGAAGTATAGGGAGGAAGAAATCAAAGCCGAACTCGATAGAAAGCTTGAAGAATACAGAACCGAGATCGGTGCTAAGATCGATAAGATAAAGGAGCTTCAGGAAAAAATCAAAGCGCTTGAGGATCAGCGTAAGGTCATCGAACCTCTGAAAGCTTTAGGCATTCCGCCGAGGTTGCTTAAGGATTACAAAACGATTAGAGCTTTCGTTGGCTTCATAAAAGCCGATCCTTCTCCAAAGATTCAGAGCATTACTTCGGACTATGAGGTTTTCCTGAAGGATTACGGTAGGGAGTATGTTGTTGCCGTTTTCGTAAAGGTTGAACATGCTGAAGAGGTCTATAGGGTTCTTCAGGAGTTGGGCTTTAGAGAGGTTCCCGTTCCGGATATTGAAGACTACGATTCGAGGATATCTGAGATAGAATCCGAGATATCGAGATTAAAGAATGAAATTTCAACGCTTGAGAAGGAGATCGAAGATCTGAAGGCGAGAGAAGCTGAGCTGATGCTCGCAATTGAGGAATACCTTAGCATGGAACTTGAGAAGTCAGAGCTTCCTTTGAAGTCGCTCGTTTCGAAATACGCCTTCGTCATAGTCGGTTACATCCCGGCTAAGAGCTTCGACGAGTTCAAGTCTACAGTTGAGTCTGAAACGAACGGAAAGGTTATCGTTGAGAAGCTTGAGGATAAGGAATTCGAACCGCCGACGAAGCTTACAAACCCACCGGGTATAAGAAACTTCGAAATTCTAACGCTGACATTCACCACACCCAGATATCACGAAATCGATCCCACTGCAATAATGGCTATATTCTTCCCGATATTCTTCGGTGCTATGCTCGGTGACGTTGGTTATGGTGCTATCATCGTTGCTCTTTGTCTGTTCCTTAAGAGGATATTCAAGACCGAAGGTTGGCAGAAACTACTCAACATAGGTCTGTATTCCGGTATAGTATCGGTGTTATTCGGTTTCATATATGGTGAATGTTTCGGACCCTTCGTGTCTGTAGAAGAGGGTAAAATAGAGCTCTTCAAACACTTCCTATGGCCTATCCTTCACGCCATTGGTATCCACGAATTCGAACCTGCTTTTGATAGAGTTTCTCCAATGGGTATTAAGGTTCTGCTGCTCGTCACGATCGCTGTTGGTATCTTTAAGATCCTGTGGGGCTTCGCACTCGGCTTCTACACCGTGCTAAAGGAGCACGGCTTCAAGGAGGCTATGCTTGAGAAGGGTTCGTGGATATTCGGAGTCCTTGGCTTGGCCTGCATAATCTTCGGATTCGCATACAACTTGGGTGCGTTCCACTACTTCTTCGGAATCGGTCCGACGGAGGGAAGCGGAATCCCACCGTTGCCATTGCCGGGAGTTGTGAAGGGATGGCAGCAGGGATTGAACGTGTTCTACTTAGCCGCTTTACCGCTTATACTGCTGTGGTTTGTTCTCTTCGTAATGGCTGAAGTTCCAAAGATGGGTGCAATGGGTGTCATACTTGCAGTTGAATTGTTGTCATGGTTCGGTCAGATTATCAGCTACGCCAGAATTCTGGCTATAGGATTATCTTCAGTTTACATAGCCTTCGTTATGAACTTCATAGGCGTTGGACTCATCGATCCGCAGGGGATATGCATACCGGTGCTTGGAGTCATAGTGCTCATCGTCGGTCACTTGATAAATCTGATACTCGGTATCCTCGATCCCGGCTTACAGTCCTTGAGATTGCACTATGTAGAGTTCTTCACGAAGTTCCTCGAAGGTGGTGGAGTGTTGTATAAGCCGTTTGGTAGAATAAAGAAGTTTTTGGAGTAAGGGAGGTGGTGTAGATGGCGGAGGATGCGATTGCGAGGGGTTTGATTGCGGTTGGTGCTGGTTTGGCTGTAGGGATTGCTGGAATTGGAGCTGGAATTGGTGAGAGTGGAA
>JALWBF010000125.1 GCA_027016055.1 Archaeoglobaceae archaeon
GCATCATTTGTTGTAATATATAAAATTTTCTCATTGTTATTTATTCCCGCTACTGCGAAGTGAAAGGAGAATACATCAGCTCCAGCCCCCGGTTCTTCCAAAAGTAAAATCAGGCTTCCAGATGGGAAGCCACCACCGAGCTGAGCGTCGAGTGGTGTTATGCCCGTGCTATACTTTTTCATGGTATCGAAAATTAGTTCGCAGAATTTATAAAACTTTTTACAAATGCCTTCGCTATGATCAAGTTCGACGAGAGGGGCTTGGTTCCGGTGGTAGTCCAAGATGCAAAGACCAAGGAGGTTTTAATGCTTGCTTATGCTAATAAAGAAGCCCTGAAGAAAACGTTCGAAACGGGATACGCTCACTACTGGAGTAGGAGCAGGAATAAGCTTTGGATGAAGGGGGAAACTTCCGGAAACGTTCAGAAGGTTGTCGAAGTTAGAATCGATTGCGACAACGATGCGATACTTTATCTGGTCGAACAGAAAGGCGTTGCATGCCATACAGGAAATTACAGTTGCTTTTATAGGATTTTGAAGCCGGAAGATTTGGAGTGATTTTTGCAACCGCTAAATTTATAACCTTTAAATCATTATTACTATTATGACTTACTATTACGATCCCCTATCGTTTCTGGGATCGATGATCTGGTGGCTTCTGCTGTTCTGGCTTATCCTAGGTCCTCAGCTTCAGTATCGACGTCTGATGCTTATGAGACAATCGCTGATGAAGAAAATGGGTGAAAGGCGAGGCACGAACGTTATAGCTATGATTCATAGGCAGGAGAGCATCGGACTCTTCGGAATTCCTTTCTACAGGTTTATAAGCATCGAGGATTCCGAGCAAGTTTTGAGGGCTATAAGGAGGACTCCTAAGGATAAGCCGATAGATCTAATCCTTCACACCCCCGGCGGACTTGTTTTGGCTGCAGCTCAGATTGCCAAGGCTATAAAGGATCATCCGGCGAAGACAACTGTTATAATTCCGCATTATGCGATGAGCGGAGGAACACTGATAGCCTTGGCTGCTGATGAGATAATAATGGATCCCCATGCCGTTTTAGGACCGGTGGATCCTCAGCTTATGAATCTGCCCGCACCGTCGATTCTGAATGCCGTGAAGAAGAAGGATCCGAACGAGGTTGACGATCAAACGCTCATAATGGCTGACATAGCAGAGAAGGCCATAAATCAGGTTAGGGAATTCGTCTACGAATTGTTGAAGGATAAGATGGGTGAGGAAAGAGCGAGAGAGGTTGCAAAAATCTTAACAGAGGGCAGGTGGACTCACGATTATCCGATCACGGTTGAAACTGCTAAAAAGCTGGGATTAAACGTTTCCACCGATGTTCCCGAAGAAGTTTACGAGCTTATGGAGCTTTATCCACAGCCACTTATGCAGAGGCAGGGAGTTGAATTCGTTCCGACGCCAAGGAAGCAATCGGGATCGCAGGAAATTACGATTGGCTTTCCTTAGCTTTGTATTTCCTAACGATTTCCCTGAGCTCATCCAGAGTTGGAACACCAACAATTACATATTCATCGTTTATTATTATCGCGGGGACGAATTTTATTCCGAACTTCATTGCGGTTTTGAAGCCTTCTTCTGTATTTACCGGTAGTTCAATAACTGATACATCATCGCTCTCTTTAACGAGCCTTTCAACTACATCCTTGGCTTTTGGGCACATCGGGCATTTCGGCGAAGTTAGCAGCTTTATAACAACCATGATTCAAGTGTTCATCGGTAGCTAATAAACCTACCGGATGCTCTTCCAAAACTTCTTGAGCATTATCGCATCCTCTTCCAGGTTCGGGCTTTCGATTATGATTATTCCTCTGGCATCGAAGTCCTTGAGGGCTTTCAATAGTTCTTCGAATTTGAAGTCGGACTCCTTCAAGTTGAGATGCCTCTTCTCTCCCTTAAGCCCGTATTCTATCCCGCTGACGTGAACGTGCAGATCTTTTATGGCATCCTTGCCCAGTTTATCTTCAACTTTTTCAAGCAAGGACGCGAATTCTTCGTAGCTGTTCATAGCACCTCTCATTCTTGCATGTATGTGACTGAAGTCTATGCAAGGTTTTAAGCCGAGCTCTTGGCAGAGGTTTAGGGTTTCATCTATATCCCCGAACTGCGTCGGTTTTCCGGTGGTTTCCGGTCGGAGTTCAACGTTTAATCCCTTCTGCTCTATGAACTCAAGAACGGATTTTAGGTTATCTCTTATCCTTCTATATGCCCCTTCCTTCGAAGACTTCAGGTAATATCCGGGATGGAAAACGATGTTCCTCGCAAATATTCCACCCACTCTGATCGTGTCTATCAGTCTCCTTATACTATCTTCGACCTTCCTCTTTTCTTCCGCGTTCAGGTTTATGTAATACGGAGCGTGAACGGAAAGCTCGATGCCCAAGGAATCTGCTATCATCTTAACCTCCTTCGCCTTCTCTTCGTTCATCCTAACGCCCCTAACAAACTGAACCTCCATCGCATCCAATCCAAGCTCCTTTATAGTCCTTATAC
>JALWBF010000126.1 GCA_027016055.1 Archaeoglobaceae archaeon
CGGAATTCTTCGATGCATACGTGGAGAAATCCGAGACTCCGAGGATAATCTTCGACGGCGATATGAGCAGGGTTAAAAGGATAGGCTGGAAGCTCGACGGTGGAGAGATAGTTGTTAGGGGTAACGCAGGAATGTATTTGGGTGCTTTCATGAGAGAAGGAAAAATAGTTGTTGAAGGTGATGTCGGGCACTTCTCGGCTTTGAATATGAGCGGGGGTTCGATCATAATTAACGGAAACGCCGGTAACTATCTATGCGCAAGCTACAGGGGAGAATGGAGGGGAATGAGCGGGGGGACCGTTATAGTCAAGGGAAACGTCGGCAAGGAGCTCGGAAGCTATATGAGAGGAGGAAAAATTGTTGTTGAAGGAAAAGCAGATGAATTCGCCGGAGTTTGCATGAGGGGCGGAATTATGGTTATCAACAGAGCCAAGGCGAGGCTCGGTGCCGGAATGATCGGAGGAGCCATAGTTGTTAACGAAGTCGAAGAGCTTTTGCCCGGATTCTTCGAGGAAGGGGAAGAGGAAAATCCGGAAATTGAGGGGGAGAAGTTCGAAGGAAGATTTAAGGTTTTCTCCGGGGATCACGCGGAAAGGAAGGCTAAAGGTAAGATATACGTTAGACTTTAATGCAATCGATTTATTTTATCTATTTTGAATTATTTATTTAATTTTATAATATTTTAATTTTCTTTAGAATAAACATTTTAAACTTCCTTATACTACATTATTATGGTGGGTATGATGAGAATGAGAAAGTGGTTGATTTTGTTGCTCATTGTGTTTGCAATTGCAATTGCCGGCTGTGCTACGAGCGAGCAAACTAAAGCCGGACAAGGTGCTAAGTATGGGCAGGGAATGCGTGGAAACAAAAGTTTCAACGTCCAAACTCTGTGGGATGAGATAAAAAGGATAAAGGCTGGAAATCTAACAGATCAGGAGAAGGAAGATATACTTCACATGAGGGAAGAGGAGAAGCTTGCAAGGGATGTTTATCTAACGCTCTACAATAAGTGGCATCTAAAAATCTTCCAGAACATTGCAAGAAGCGAACAGACGCATATGGATGCTATAAAGCTTCTGATAGAGAAATACGGACTGAAGGATCCTGTTAAAGGATTGGGCGTCGGGGAATTTAGTAATCCGAAGTTCAAGGAGCTATACGATCGGCTCGTATCTGAGGGTTCAAAATCCGCTGTAGATGCGCTTAAAGTCGGTGCAATGATTGAAGAGCTCGATATAGTCGATCTGCAGAAGTGCCTCAATCATACGAACAAGACGGACATAAGGCTGGTGTATGAGAACTTAATGAAGGGTTCAAGGAACCACTTGAGAGCCTTCGTTTCCAACATAGAAAAGATGGGTGCAACTTACGAGCCACATTACCTTAGTAAAGAGGAGTTTGAAAAAATCATAAGTAGTGAGATGGAAAGAGGTCCCGCAAAATATTGATGCAGATTTTAAATAATTTTTTTAATTAAGTTCCGTGCCTCCAGTCGCTGAGGTATTTAATCTGCTCCTCCGTAAGCCTGTCTATCTTTATGCCCATGGTCTCAAGCTTCAGCCTTGCCACCTTTCTATCCAGCTCTTCCGGCAACCTGTAAACTTTCCTTTCAAGCTTCTCATGATTTTCGGCTATGTATTTAATGGCTAAAGCCTGATCTGAAAAGCTCATATCCATTACCTCTATCGGATGTCCGTCGCCAACGACCAAATTTACAAGCCTTCCCTCGGCAATAAGATAAAGCTTCTTATCTCCGAGATCGTATTCCGTTACGTAATCCCTGATCTGCCTAACTTTCTTGCTGAGTTTTTCCAAGTCCGGAATCGATATCTCAACGTTGAAGTGTCCGGCATTCGCCAAGATAGCACCGTCTTTCATTACTTTAAAATGCTCCTCCCTTATGACGTTTATGTTGCCCGTAGCAGTGATGAATATATCTCCGATCTTCGCAGCCTCCTCCATCGGCATTACTCTGAATCCGTCCATAACAGCTTCAAGCGCTCTGATCTCATCGACTTCCGTGACTATAACGTTCGCCCCCAATCCCTTGGCTCTCATTGCTATCCCCCTTCCACACCACCCGTAGCCGGCTACAACGACGTTTTTGCCAGCTATTAATATGTTGGTCGCCCTGAAAATGCCATCCCAAGTGGATTGCCCCGTTCCGTATCGGTTGTCGAAGAGATACTTGGTGTATGCATCGTTCACCGCTATAACCGGAAACTTCAGCACCCCTTCCCTCTCCATGGCTCTAAGCCTTATTACGCCGGTTGTAGTTTCTTCGCTCGCCCCCAAAACTTTCTCAGCCCAGTCGCTTCTTTCACCGTGCAAAAGGAATATCAAATCCGCCCCGTCGTCAACGATTATATCCGGCTTCGTATCTATAACCTTGTTGAGGGCTTCGTAGTATTCTTCCCTGCTCATGCCTCTCCTCGCAAAGCACTTTATTCCCATATCCCTCAGAGCTTCCGCTACATCGTCTTGAGTGCTCAAAGGGTTGCAACCCGTTATCGCAACATCCGCTCCACCAGCGATTAGCGTTTTTACGAGAACAGCAGTTTTAGCTTCCACATGGAGAGCCATACCGATTCTGAAACCCTCCAAAGGTTTCTCTCTTCTGAACTCCTCTCTGATCTTTGCGAGAACCTTCATGTGCCTTTCAGCCCACTCGATCTTTCTGTATCCTCTTTCTATCTCGCTCATGTTCTTAGATCTTCACCGGTCTAAAAGAGTTTTCGGACTCATGTTTGCTCTATATTCTTCCTATACCAAATAAAAGCCGGCAGTGCTAAGTAGCCAAGAATCCCGTAGCTAAACGAACCGACTGCCAACAAAACGAGGGTCATCAGGATTGCAAATATAACTGCAATCATGGAAGCTACGAAGCCGTAAGATTTCCTCCTAACTATGAATCCCTTAAGAAATGTTATCGCAACAACCAAAAGCACGAAGGCATTCATGAAAGACCTCCTCGTCTCAAACCATGCGAGGATTGCAAATAGGATAGCGTATATTAAATCAATCGTGCTACCACCTCCACCGTTAGGGCGAGAACATAAGCTATGACGAAGCTGTAGATTACGGAAAAGATCGTCCATTTCCATCCGGTCTCAGCCTTAATAGTTGCGAGCGTAGCCAAGCACGGCATGTAAAGCAGGGAAAAGACCATAAACGCTAAGGCTTGCGGCATCGTCATTATCTTTGCTATCGGTGTGTTTAGAATCCCCAACGTTTCGACAACGACTTCCTTGGCAACGAATCCCATCAGAATTGCGAGAACGAACTGCCAGTCCCAGCCCATCGGAGCGAATAACGGTTGCAGCAATCTGCCGAGCATTCCCGCATAGCTTTTATCTATGCTCGAAGTGGGGAAGTTCGTTAGGAACCATATAACAATGGACATGGCTAAAATCACAGTTCCGGCTTTCTGAAGGAAGTGTTTGGTTCTGTTCCAAGTCAAAATCCACACGTTCTTCCAGTTCGGAATTCTGTAAGGCGGGAGTTCAATTACATACTCCGCCTCACCCCTCAGCAATACCCTTCGAAATATCAGAGCCGAAATCAGCGCAACCGCAACTCCGAAGGCGTATAGACCCATTATAACGGCGGAACCAATGGTCGGAAAGAATATTCCCGCGAATAGAACGTATATCGGCAGTCTCGCACTGCAGGAAATGAAGGGATTAACGAGTATCGTCGCGATTCTAACCTTATCATCCTCAATGGTTCTAGTAGCCATTACTGCCGGAACGTTGCATCCGAATCCCATGATTAGCGGAATTACGGATCTACCGGTTAAGCCGAACGCAGTCATAATTCTGTCCATCAGATAAACCGCACGTGGCATGTAACCGCTCAGTTCGAGCAGTGCGAGAACGATGAACAGAAAAGTAATGTTCGGAAGGAAAACTAGGACGCTTCCGACTCCCTTAATTATTCCTTTTCCGATCAGATTAAATACAACACCGTTCATACTCGATATCCTCTCGGATAGCGTTGAGAAGACGAAGTCGATTAAGTTCGTGAGAGGGGAGGCAACTGTATATGTGAATGTGAACATCATCCACATAAATGCGATGAAAATCGGAATCCCAAGATGTCTATCCATGAAAACCTCATCGAAGACCTCGGTAAGATCGACCCTCTTCTTCTCAACCTTAACGACTTCTTTAACTATTTTCTCAGCCATTTCAAGCTTGGATTTCAAATCCTTGCCAACTCTGACCCTTGGAACGCTACCGCCCTTCAAAATCTCCCTTTTAAGCTCTTTAATTCCAATTCCCTTTACAGCAACGGTTCTTACAACCGGAATACCCAAAATCTTCGATAGCTTCTCCGCATCGACTTTAATCCCCCTTTTTTCAGCTTCATCGATCATGTTCAAAACCAAAATCATCGGAATTTTGAAATCAACAAGCTGAAGGGTAAGGTATAAGTTTCTTTCCAAATTCGAAGCGTTTACGACGTTTAAAATCAAATCCGGATTCTCGTTAGTTAAAAAATCCTTCGCAACCTTTTCATCTAAAGAGTATGCTTCCAAGCTGTATATACCGGGTAAATCAACAAATATAACATCTTTACCGTCGATTTTTGTTTTTCCCTCTTTCTTCTCCACCGTCGTTCCCGGAAAATTTCCGACTTCGAATTTTCCACCTGTTAGCAGATTCAGTAGGGCTGTTTTTCCCACGTTGGGATTTCCGACCATCGCTATCTTCATTTAGCATAGCGAAAATGCTTTAGATTATTAAACCTTTGCATTCTTTAGGTTTTTAAGAAAACAGCCTAAAATTCTAAATATTTTTAAGTTTTATAAAACTATTGAATTGAAACTTTAACCCTTTCGCAGGGATGAACTCCGGTTTCACAGAACTCCTTAAAGTGCTTGAGCCATTTAGGATCTAACGGACACTCCTCAACGAATCTAACGAAATTTTTGAGCTGTTTAACGGTTTCGGGATGAAGAACGTGCTCTATCGTGCAGGCATCTTCCTCAGCAATCTCCTTCGGAACACCGAGCATGATAAGAAATCTAACTAAAATTTCCCTTCTTTCCCTAACGCTTTTTGCAACTTCTTTACCCTTCTCGGTTAAGGCTACGTATAGCCTCTTCCTGTGAATAACGTAACCTTCCTTAGCAAGCCTCTCAAGCATTTCCGAAACTGTAGCGGGCTTAACTCCAAGCTTCTCGGCAATCTCCTTAACCCTCGTAAATCCCTTCTTACCGCTCAGTTCGTAAATAGCCTCCAAGTAGTCTTCAGTTCTTCTGCTTAGCATGGACTATCACCTTCATCGCCAAACCTCTTCCGATAACGAATTTGGAACCGTTTATCGATATCAAAATCGCTCCGCCCCTGTTCCCCAAAACCTTAACTTTTTTACCGGGGACTATACCTAAGGCTAATAGCTTGGATATCGCTCCCCTACCGCCGATAATATCGATGACTACACCCTCATCGCCTTCTTTGAGCATCGTTAGCGGTATTTTAGAATTTAGGCTCATCGAAATTAGGATATCCTAAATATACTTAAGCTTTTCGGTTTACCTAAATGACTGACAAAACAGAAAAATATAAAAATTATTCAATCTTAATTACCTTCTTCTTGGCTTTCTCCGTCTTCGGCAGAACTACTTCGAGGACTCCGTTGTTGTATGTAGCCTTTATATTGTCAACATCGACTTCCACCGGTATCGCTACCTTCCTGTATACCTCTCCAAATTTCCTCTCCTTTCTTATGTAGTTTTCAGCCTTCTCTTCCTTCTCCTCCTTTCTGACAGCTTTTATGACCAAATCTCCATCCTCGATCCAGATCTCGATGTCCTCCTTGTTGAATCCCGGCAGATCTGCGACGATCCTTATGCTGTCCCCCTCATCGATGACGTCTATGGGAAACGTTTCTACGGCTATCGATCTCGGACCTATCCTTTCGAATTCCTCAAAAAGTCTGTTCAACCTTTCCTGCATTCTCTTAATCTCCTCAAACGGGTCGAATATCATTTCAACCACCTCCTTAACTTATTATTCCTAACTTAAGGTTAGTGTAGCTAATATATAAAATTTTTGCAATATTTTAATTTTATATGTTAATTTTAAGTATCCAAGACTTGCAAAACCTTTAAAAATCATGCAAATAGATATAAATCTGAGCCGGGGTTGCCGAGTGGTAAGGCGACGGCCTGCTAAGCCGTTGGGCGTGTGCCCGCGTGGGTTCGAATCCCACCCCCGGCGCTATTTTGCTAAATTTACACACAATCGGAAGCTATATTTTTCCAACGTTGACTTGGCTAAAAGGTGATGTTATGCCGAAGCGTGAGGACATTAAAAAGATCATGGTCATAGGCTCAGGTCCGATAGTCATCGGACAGGCTGCGGAGTTTGACTATTCTGGAAGTCAGGCTTGCAAAGCTTTGAAAGAGGAAGGATACGAGGTTGTTTTGGTAAACTCGAATCCGGCAACGATAATGACTGATCCCGAGATGGCCGATAAGATTTACATCGAACCTCTCACAGCCGATATAGTTGCCAAGATCATCGAAAGGGAAAGACCCGATGCCTTGCTACCTACTTTGGGCGGTCAGACGGCTTTGAACATAGCTGTTCAACTCGGAGAGATGGGAGTTTTGGATGAATACGGCGTAGAGCTAATCGGAGCTAAGCTGGAAGCTATAAAGAAGGCTGAGGACAGAGAGCTTTTCAAGAAGACGATGCAGGAGATAGGCTTGGATGTTCCGAGGAGCGATATAGCGCATGATGTGGATGAAGCATTAGCAATTGCCGATGAGATAGGATACCCCGTCGTTGTAAGACCGGCTTTCACTTTGGGCGGAACCGGCGGTGGAATAGCCTACAACAGGCAGGAGCTGAAGAGGATTGTAGAGAAGGGTCTTGAGATGTCGATGATTCATCAAGTGCTGATTGAGGAGGGAGTGATAGGATGGAAGGAGTTCGAGCTTGAAGTTATGAGGGATTTAGCGGATAACGTCGTGATAATCTGTTCGATAGAGAACTTCGATCCCATGGGCGTTCACACCGGCGATAGCATCACAGTTGCCCCAGCCCAAACCCTTACGGATTGGGAGTATCAGAGGCTCAGAGATGCGGCTATAAAGATAATTAGAGCCATAGGTGTCGAAACGGGAGGAAGCAATATTCAGTTTGCCGTTCATCCGGAAAGCGAGAGGTTCGTGGCTATAGAGATGAATCCACGTGTCAGCAGATCTTCCGCTTTGGCATCAAAAGCAACGGGATTCCCCATCGCTAAGATAGCTGCCAAGCTTGCAGTAGGCTATACTCTCGATGAGATTCCGAACGATATAACGAAGGAAACGCCGGCAAGCTTCGAGCCGACCATAGATTACGTGGTAGTTAAGATTCCGAGGTTCGCTTTCGATAAGTTCCCCACGGCTGATCCCACTTTGGGAAGCCAGATGAAGAGCGTCGGAGAAGTCATGGCAATCGGCAGAACATTCGAAGAGGCTTTGCAGAAGGCTTTGAGATCGCTTGAAATCGGTCGATACGGGCTTGGATGCGATGGCAAGGACAAAAACCCGACGAGAGAGGAGATAATTCAGAAGCTCAGAACGCCCAACGCCGATAGGGTTCTATACATAAGATACGCTTTAAAGGCAGGATTTACGGTTGATGAAATCTACGAGCTTACTAAAATAGACAGGTGGTTCATAAGCAAGATAAAGAACATAGTCGAGATGGAGGAAGAACTTAAGGCTTGGGCCAAGAAGACGAACTACGACATCTGGAAGGTGCCGGATGAAGTTATAAAGAGGGCCAAACGACTCGGTTTTTCGGATTATCAGCTCGCCTACATATTTAAGACGAAGGAGAGGGAGGTTAGGAAGAGAAGAAAGAGCGCCGGAATAGTGGCAGTTTACAAGATGGTCGACACCTGCGCAGCCGAGTTCGAAGCAAAAACGCCTTATTACTATTCGACCTACGAGGAAGAAAACGATGCCAAGCCGACGAAGAGGAAGAAGGTTATGATACTGGGAAGCGGTCCGAACAGAATAGGGCAGGGAATAGAATTCGATTACTGTTGCTGTCATGCAGTTTTCAGCCTGAAGGAAGAAGGTTACGAAACTATAATGGTGAACTGCAATCCCGAAACTGTTTCGACCGATTATGACACTTCGGACAGGCTGTATTTCGAACCGATAACCCATGAGGATGTTATGAACATCTACGAGAACGAGAAGCCCGAGGGTATAATAGTTCAGTTCGGAGGTCAGACAC
>JALWBF010000127.1 GCA_027016055.1 Archaeoglobaceae archaeon
TAATCATACCTGCATGCCACAAAAAATCATTCAAGAACCTTCCAATTGTGCCGAAACGCCATAAGAGAGGGAAACAATTTACAGCATCCTAGAAAATGGCTACGGCAGCGGAAATATCATAGGAATTTTTTTACACTGCTTTGGGAAACGAGTTCATGGGAATGAATAAAAACCTGGAGATACGATTAAAAGAACAGGCCGACCGTGTCGCCAATTTAGTCGGACTTGGGAAAAGATATGATGTGAAAAAGGCCGGAGAGGATTTTATAAAATACCTTCGGGAGCATAAAGCAGAAAAATTAGCCTCTTTGTCGTGTCTTCCAACATTAAGATCAATGAGGCTGATAGATTTTCCAAATGAGATGACCGACTTTTTCCAGGCCATGGCAGAATATGGAGGGGGAATGACTGGTCACGGCAACCCCTATTCCCCAATTATTATAGCTAGCTCAGAGCATGCTCACAATTTTCACAATCTTTGGGATACCTACTTCAAGGCTCTGTACGACTTTTTTTGGATGTATCAGTTCAATATCGGGCCTCAAAGCGTTCTTAAAAAAAGACATGACGAGCTAAAGGAGTTCTGGTGCGGAGCTAATGAAGATACAAGTGGCGTCATGCACTATCCTACTATCCCATTAAGATGGAAATTTTATTCCACTATGCGGGCCCAAATGGAAGAATTCGAAAATGATTATCCTTTTTGCGTGTACGTGACATTGTATCACACCTTTCGCGGCCAAGGAGGTGATCAATGGAAAATAATAGATCGATTAAAGAGGTGCCTAATAAATAATTACCGACCTGAAACATCCTACGTTTCAAAGCCAACATTTAAGGATTTTAAGCTTAATAACGATTTTAATAAAAAAAATTGCCTAGAAAATTATAAAAAATATATTCCAATAGACGAATTATTCTTTTTTACCGAATGCAATTTGATACCTTCAAAAAAGACAGAAGGTAGTGAATCATTAAAGAATGATTTTTTATTATATATTTTGGAAAATTTTAAAGCACCTAGAATTATTCTTTATAATCCAGGGAAGAATAAGAGAAAAGAAGAATTTTTTAAAGCTTTTAAAGCGAAAAGAATATTTTTAATTTCGCCAAAACAAAAAAAACAAGGGGATATAGAGGCCTACTTATATAAAAATAAAAATAATTGTAATAAGTTAATCATTCAAACTAGAAATTTAACAGGTGATGTTTCCAATAGGCTACTGAACTATTTAGCTCGTTGTATTCAATTTATAGGAGGATATGTCCATTATACGCCCCAACTGCCGATATAGCCATTAGAACCAGACTTTTGAAATTTCTAACAACAGATCCCCGGGAGCCCTTAATGGAAGGAAACAGAGCGACAATCTCCTTTAACCACCATCTTGCCAACCACTCCTCAAACACCAGGGCCACCTTGTATCTGAACGGTCCTATCAATGAGGAAATTATAGTCCAGTTGTTGGATTATTTAACTGCCATATTCGACTACTATCAATATGACATGGTGGAATTACGAATAAACTCGCCCGGTGGGCAAATGCAAGCTACTCATTACCTCATTGAAAATTTAGAGCTTTTCAAGAAAAAGGGTAAGATCATTTCCACCACTGCTTTATTTACGACCGCAAGCGCAGCTGCCCTAATCCTCTCATGTGGCTCCATTGGCTATCGTTCGGCCTATCCTGATACTGTATTGCTTTATCATGATACAAGGATCTATCTAAACGACCAGGTACCGGTTACAAGTGGATACGCAAATAGGATAAGCAAAATGCTTGAAAGCAAAAATAAGGCTGTTATAAAGGCAATAACCAATGTTATTTTAAAAAAAATAGAATATTTAGGGCAAAACTACCCAAAGAACATCAGAAAAAAGATAATGAAAAACTTTAAGAAAACTGCTATTAACGAATTGACATTGATTCATGAAGATTGTTTCTCTGATGAAAATAATTTGAAGGACTATCTACCAACAATAATTGAAAACTTACTGGACAAGGATCAGCCACTTACTGTAAAACAGGCTTTTAACCTTTTCTTAATTGATAAAATAGGATTTTCCAATCATGGAATCTAAAAAAAGTTTAGACTGGGAACAGATTCTCTTTATTACAATTACCAGCGATAGATTACAAATCTCCTTTAATAAAGGAAACAAAATTAAGTTATCAGATATTTCTTTAAAAAAAGAAAAATATCTCATTGATGATATCTTAAAGAAACAGCTTAAAGATATTGGAGATAAAACTAAAAGGGATGTCTTGGTGATGGTCATTGAAGACTTCAAACATCAAAATGTGCATGAATTATACCATATTCATAATGTAACAATCAAAAACGACCGGAATCAAGAAACCCTGGAATTAAGTTTCAAGAATTCTAAACTAAAAGATCTTACTCATAACGAGAGCTTGAAGGAGATACTTTCGACTCTAATAATCAATTATCAGCATCTTGATCCTCATTTCAGGGCCTTTGCCATAGGC
>JALWBF010000128.1 GCA_027016055.1 Archaeoglobaceae archaeon
TCGAGACCCAGAGCGAGCGTTATAGCTCCGATTCGCCATTCGGGATTTTTTAAAATTAGGGAGATCGAATAAACGGTCAGGATTATTCCCAAGGGTGCAAGGGTAGCCCTTGCAACCTTCGGATCGTCGAGCATCTTCTTTATGAGGTAGTATGTGCTTTCTATGGTCTTGCTCTGCTTTACTATTATTCTGATGACGCCGTCTATTCTGAACCTCGAAGATATTATCGGCAGAACGAATTCGTCTTCCGAACCGTCCGTAACTACAACAACGCTCTTATCTCTACCGATGACGGGCGAAGCGATGCCCGCTTTCCTACCAAGATCGTCATCTCGATCTATCGCCAGAACGATCTTTTCAACCACAAAGGAATTTATGTTGAGAAGTATTTAATGTTATAGGTGTCAAGCAAGAAAAAATATATTTCAATTTGAACCATGCAAGATGATGGCGCGATTTAAGCATCTCATTTCTATCGATGATTTGAGTAAGGATGACATAGTTTACATTCTTGATAAAGCCGAAGAGTTCGAAGATATAGCGAGAGGGAAGAAGTGCAACATCCTCGAAGGAAAAATCTTAGCGAATCTTTTCTTCGAGCCTTCCACAAGAACGAGGATGAGCTTCGAGGTTGCGATGAAGAGGCTTGGCGGTGATGTTTTGAACATGACGGCTCAGGAGGCTTCGAGCATAGCTAAGGGGGAAACCTTAGCGGATACGATCAGAGTGGTAAGCAAGTATGCGGATGCAATAGTGATAAGGCATCCGCTCGAAGGTTCGGCAAGGCTTGCGGCTGAATTTTCGGAGGTTCCTGTGATAAATGCTGGCGACGGGGCTGGGCAACATCCAACTCAAACCCTGCTCGATCTGTATACGATAAGGAAGGAGTCGAAGCTTGAAGGGCTAAAGATTGCACTGATGGGGGATCTCAAGTATTCGAGGACGGTTCATTCCTTAATCAAAGCCCTGACGCTGTTCAATGCGAAGATTTATCTGATAAGTCCGGAAAGCCTTAGGTTGCCGGAGGAGTTTCTCGAGGGGCTTGAAGGGGATATAGAGATCGCAAACTTGGAGGATGTAATAGGGGAAATAGATGTTCTATACGTTACGAGAATTCAGAAGGAGAGGTTTCCGGATGAGGAGGAATACAGAAAGGTCGCCGGAAGCTACAAGATAACGACCGAAGTCCTGAAGGATGCGAAGGACGATCTGATAATAATGCATCCACTGCCGAGAGTCGACGAGATAGATCCGGAAGTTGACAGAACGAAGCATGCAAAATACTTCGATCAGGCTTTCTACGGCGTGCCGGTTAGGATGGCTATTCTTACAGAAGTTATGCTCGACTGAGGTGGTTTTATGGCTGAGAAGGAGCTCGTTATAAGTAAGATTAAGGAGGGAACGGTCATAGATCATATAAACGCCGGAAAGGCATTGCTAGTCCTTAGAATTTTGGGAATAGGACCCGGAAGCAAGGAAACAGTTTCGATGGTAATGAACGTTCCGAGCAGGAAGATGGGAAAGAAAGATATCGTAAAGGTAGAGGGAAAGTTCATAGGAGAAGAGGAGCTGAATAAAATTGCCCTAATAGCTCCGAAGGCTACGATAAATCTTATCAAGGATTACGAAATTCAGAAGAAGTTTAAGGTTACATTGCCGGAAATGATCGAAGGGATTTTAGTTTGCCCGAACAGAAACTGCATAACGAACAGCAGGGAACCGATAACTCCGAGATTTTACGTATTCGTGGAGAACGACAGAGCGGTAGCTAAGTGCTACTACTGCGGAAGGAAGATAAAAGATGTCGACAAATATATTGTTTAATTTTATTTTTATTATTAAATCCATCGAATTTGTTAACTGATATTTCAAAAATGGTAACCCTTTTATTCCATTTCGGATAAACCGAACAGGATGGTTCCGCGAACCATGAGCACTCAGCATCCGGATAACGTCATAACTCCATTCTTCGCAGAATCTCCGGTTATTAAAGGAGATGACGAAGTTAAAGAGGCTTTTTACGTCTTTTCCCATCTGGGTTGCCAAGAGCAGATGTGGGATTACGAGGGAAAGGAGGTGGATAACTTCGTAGTTAAGAAGCTCCTTTCGAGGTATGAGCACTTCTTCAGAGACGTTATTTTGGGCAAGGACGTCAGGCTTACCCTCAGAGTTCCGAACCCCAGCTGGGAGAAGGCTGAAGCTAAGGTTTTGCTCGAAACTCTCGAAAGCATTCCCCGAAGCTTCGACGCATCTAAGTTATTTTACGGTGAAGACATAGCACCGATCTTCGAAGTTATACTGCCGATGGTTACTTCGCACATCGAACTTAACAGGGTTTTTTACTATTACAAGAACTTCGTCGTCGGAAAGCAGAACAAATCTTTCTTCTACGGCGATATAACGATTGCAGAATGGATAGGAGAATTCAAACCCCATGAGATAAACGTCATTCCGCTTATAGAAGAC
>JALWBF010000129.1 GCA_027016055.1 Archaeoglobaceae archaeon
ACAGGGACCACCAGGGCTCCATAATAGCCCTGACCGATGAAAACGGACAGGTCGTCGAAAGTTTTACCTACGACAACCATTACGGTGCTATAATAAACCATACCGAAACGGTGGAGACAAACAATCCCTACGCCTATACGGGCAGGGAGTTTGATACGGAGGAGCTCTATTACTATAGAGCGAGATACTATGACCCCACTCTTCAGAGGTTCATCTCCGAAGATCCTATAGGGTTTGCGAGCGGGGATTTCAACTGGTATCGGTATGTGCTGAACAGTCCGGTGAATCTGGTGGATCCGAGTGGACTATATGGAACAAGTAGTTGTCAATATTATAAGCAGCGTTGTAAAGAAAGTGGAGGCAAGGATTCATATTATTGTTCAACTGCTCAAAAAATGTGTAATCTGTTTCCAAAAGAACCAAACTCTTGGTCTAATTGCGTTCGAAAATGTTTGCAAGATTATGATAAAAAATATTGTAAACCAGCTTGCAATGGAGAAGGTTATGATGATACATTATGTACATTTAACGCACATACGTTTTGTTTCATGAAATGTTTAGAAAATAAAAATAGGAGTCCTATTAAATGAATCCATTAATTTTATTAATGACAGTAATAATTCCTATTGTGTTGAGTAAATATATAAAAAATAAGTGTATTGTTTATTCCCTATGGGGTGCTGTTGCTGCACCGGTAAGTACTGGTTTGTATAGTTTATTTTTTCTGAAATATATAGGAATCATTTTTGTTGTTTTTATGCCGATATCTTTATTCTTTAATAAACCAGCTTGGTGGATTCTGGTTGAAAAGTTGGAGATTATAAATGGAAATATGTTAACCTTGCGCGATGAATTATTTCTATTATCTCTCAATGCTTTTATTTGGGGCATATTGTTTTATATTTTAGGTTGTTTTGTAAAAAAATTAAGTTAAAATATGACCACCTAATCTTATTGTCACATTATGCAAAATATAATTAAAGGCTGCAGATAATAAAGAATAAGCTTATAACTTTGCCACCATCACCCACGATGAAAGCATCGACACACCGCTGAGCATCACGAACGCCAACGGCACCTTCTTCTACCACAGGGACCACCTGGGTTCCATAACAGCCCTGACCGATGAAAACGGGCAGGTCGTCGAAAGTTTTACCTACGACAACCATTACGGTGCTATAATAAGTCATACCGAAACGGTGGAGACAAACAATCCTTACGCCTATACGGGCAGGGAGTACGACGCACCCGACCTCTACTACTACAGGGCGAGGTATTACGACCCGACGCTTGAGAGATTCATAAGCGAAGATCCGATAGGGTTTGCGAGCGGGGATTTCAACTGGTATCGGTATGTCGGAAACAGCCCAATTACCTATATTGATCCCTATGGGTATAATGCACTGGCTGGAGCTATTGCAGGTGGAGAAGCAGGAGCGATTTTTGGTCCTGTGGGTGCAATAATCGGTGCTGGTGCCGGGGCTGCTCTTTTCAGTTGGGGGGCATATGAGCTTTGGGAATGGTGGAATAGTCCCGAAGATAATATTTGCTATTCAGAACCTTTTGATCCAACAAAATGGCCTAAACGAAAAAAAGGAAAACAAAAACAGCCTGGTTATGAAAATCCAAAAGATGGTTCCATATGGGAAAAAGATAATGCAGGGCATGGCGGCAGAAAATGGAAACGTTGGAAAAATAGAAAAGACTGGGAAAAAGGTAAAAGGCGTGAAGGATCATATGATGAAAACGGAAACAGAATTGCAGATTGAGGAGGAAATGAAGCCACCTATATTAAAAAGTGTTTATCCTCCGGATATAATAGATTCGCTCTTGAACACAGAAGGTGACTTTATGGACATATTGATAGACTTAGGATATGTTAAGTATAATTTAGATCAATTCCCAAATGCATTGGCCGAAAATGACCCAAAATTAAAGCTTTTAGATTGTGGGTATTTTAGATTAAAGCAAGAAGAGAAATACCTGACTTACCTTATAAGGCTTTTTTTAGATAATAAAGAGAGTGGACATCCTTTTGCTCTAGGACTCGATCTTAACGATTTGGAAACATGCATAAATCCAATAGTAAGCTTAGACAAGATGCATGAATATATTGTATTGTCACTACATAAATATTTCCGAGAAGCTAACACATATATAATAGAAGATGAAATCCTTTTGCGATTTTTTCAAAAAGGCTTTTTAAGAGAAGCAATTAGTGGAATTATTTATTTTGACAAACTAGATATCTTTGTAATGTATGGTTATGATATGACGCTTCCTGTATTCATTAAAAGTGACAAAACTTTTGAAAAATATTCAAAAATTGCTATTGAACATGGGTTACATATAAGAAGTAGTTAACACCTACGATGCGCTGGGACGCCCGACGGCCCAGAGCGTGGACGGCGACACCGTCAGATACACCTACGACGCCGAGGGCAACATCCTGAGCGCAACCA
>JALWBF010000130.1 GCA_027016055.1 Archaeoglobaceae archaeon
CCAGACGAATACTACCAGCGAACAACAAAAGAGCCTGCCTACCGAGTGGCGGCAGATTTCATCGCCGGTATGAGCGATCGCTACGCTATGAGGCTCTATCACGAGCTGTATGGGATTACGTTATGAGAAGAAAATATTATATAATGAAAGTTATTAAGGTTGATATGAATATAAATTAGCTTAAAGCTAATGATTAGTGAATAAAGATAGGGTAATAAAAAAAGGCTATCATAATGAAAATGTTGAAACATTTAACGATTACGAATTTCAAATCGTTAATGGATACAAAAATTAAGTTGGAAAAAAATACTTTCCTTATAGGTCTTAATGGTTCTGGTAAAACTACTATTCTTCAATCGATTGATTTTCTCTCAGCAATAGCAAAAGGGATGGTTAGCCAATGGCTAAAAACAAGAGGATGGGAAAGAACAGAGCTTACATTTTCTGGCAAAAATAAAAAATTGATTGAATACCAGATTGAATTTCAACTATCTGAGGATAGGCATTATAAATGGCAGTTTTCTTTTAATAGAGATTTGCTTCGCAATACTTTTGAAAGGATTGAAAAAATAATAGACGGACAGTCATTTTCTCTTCTGGAAGTTAAAGAAGGAAATTATTTACTTCGTGTACATGAACATGTTACCAAAAGAGATAAAATTACCTTTAATTATGAAGGATCAATTCTTTCAGTCTTAAAAAAAGAAATAATAGGAAACGAGCTTATAGATATTCATAATTTTTTTGCTGAGATTAAATCAGCAGAATTATTAAGCCCAATTCTTATGAAAACAAAACGTGCAAGGCAATCGGATGGTGAAATAGGGTTAGGTGGTGAAAAATTATCTGCTTTCATTTATGAACTTCCTGAAGAAAAAAAAGAAAAACTTTTAAAAGAACTAAAACGATTTTTCCCTTATGTAGAAAAGATACAGGCTCGATCAATAAAAGCAGGTTGGAAAAAGTTACAACTTAATGAAAATTTTAAAAATAATCAAATTAATATCGATATAAAACATATGAGTGATGGATTTTTGAGGATTATGGCAATATTGTCGCAGCTTTTAAGTAGTGAGTCGGTTTTACTTTTTGATGAGATTGAAGATGGTGTCAATCAAGAGCTTTTTAATCTTTTAGTAGAACTCCTTCTCACTTCACCGCATCAAACTGTCGTAGCAACCCATAGTCCGCTCCTTCTAAATTATTTAGATGATGATACTGCAAAACGTTCGATAGTTTTCGTATATCGCGATAGTAATGGTATAACATGGACGGCAAATTTTTTCGATATTCTAAAAAAAATCCAAAAATATGATAAAGAAATGATTGAACTATTCGGGCCTGGTGAATGGATGCAAGGTGTAGATTTGATAGAAATATCAAATCAGCTTGCAAATATGAGAGATTGACCTATGCATATTGCAATCAGAGGTGAAGGCCCGACGGATATGGGTAGATTGGACGGCACCACTTTTCAGAAAGGGCCTATGGTCATTCTGATAGAAAAAATGGATTGTTTTAAAGTGATGAAAGAGAAGTGTTGCGGTGGAGTGGATGAATATATAGAGTGGATATATGTCCACAAAAACGACATCAAACAGAGCAAAGAGGCGAGAAAAAAGGGTGTTCTTCGTTCTAAAAAACAGGCGAATATGAAAGAAAAGCGTTTCTTTCGGGATGCGGAAGCCTTCGCTACTATCGCAAAAGAGAAAGAAGCGGAAATGATGATTTTCTTTGTCGACGGCGACAAAGGGGATAAAAACGAATATGAACGTAGATACCGATCCATAGTAAGCGGATTCACCCAAGCCGGTGTCGCCGATAGAGCTATTCCTATGATTCCCAATAAAATCAGCGAGGCTTGGCTACTGTGTTGTGAAACTTGTGAAAATTGTGACAAGTTTGAAAAATTACCGACCGGAGATGAAAGCAATCCAAGAAATCCTAAAAATATATTACGAAAGAAGGGGAAAACAGTTTATCAAATTGCCCAAGAGTGCGATCCAAACTGTATCGATATGCCGAGTTTCAATCGATTTCGTGAAGATTTTAGACGAATAGTAAATAATATATGTGGTTATAATACTTGTTAAATTTTACTTATTTTATGTGCCTCAGCAATTTTTTCCGTAACTCCTCCACGCTGTTTATGGCATCTTGATACTTTTGCCATCCCCAGTTGACTTTGATAAAGCCAATACCAGCGTTTTTAGCCGCCTCTTCGTCGGTCTTGCCGTCACCTATGAGGATGATCTCATCCTTTTTGCAGCCAAAAAAGGAGATGATCTTTTCGATCATATCGGGTGCCGGCTTTGGGTGCGCCACCTCGTCGCCACAGACGATGATATCAAAGAAGTGTTCGATCCCTAAGTGCTGTAGGATCAGCTCGGCACTCTCGCGGTAGGCGTTGGTGGCCAAAGCCAATCCAAAATGGGGGCGCACCTCCTCCAAAA
>JALWBF010000131.1:0-1731 GCA_027016055.1 Archaeoglobaceae archaeon
ACCTCATAAGGCAGACGTATTCCTTTTCCGAACCCTGCAGAATTCTGACCAACTTCGTTGCGTCTTCGATCATTATCGGCAGAACTCCAGTTACCCTTGGATCCAAAGTTCCCGTGTGCCCGGTTTTTTGAACGTTTAGAATCCTTCTAACCCAGACAACTACTTCGTGACTGCTCGGACCCATCGGTTTATCTATAACAACGAATCCCTTCCGAATATACTCCTCCATGGGACGGTTGAACGGATAACAGCCGTAGCTCTCGTCGGTTGAGCCTTCTTCTTTAACGTAGAATCTCTCCTCGAAATCCTTCTCCTTGGTTATATCTTTGGTGATAGCTTTCATGCTCAGAAGATCGTTCCTCAAACGATTTAAAAATTCTTAGGCAACTCCGGTTTTACTCAAAACAACTTCGAACTCATCTTTCGAAGGATTAACGTCTTCCAAAATCGTATATCTCTTCTTTCGGATGTTCTTTGCGAACATCAGAGCTTCAAGCATCTGCTCCCTTGTAAGTCCGATCTCTTTAGCCGTCGTCGGAGCCTGTATCTTATCAAGAGACATCTTTATAAGTTCCCAGTCGCCTTCGCCGTAGTATTTTTCGTGCAAATACTCCATGATAATTGTTCCGATTCCAACTTGCTCGCCGTGCGTTCCGTTTCCGTAGCCTAAGATGTCCAAGGCGTGGCTGAACTTATGTTCCGAACCGCTCGCCGGTCTGCTACTCTTAACAAGAGATATCGCAACCCCGCTCAAAATTAAACCCCTAACCAACATCTCCAAATGGTTTCTTAAATCAAGCTTCTCAGCGCTCATAAGCATGAAGTTCGCTGGCATTATTGCCATGCTCGCCGCAACTTCGTTGAACTCCTCTCCAACTTTATCCCTCGCAAGCTTCCAGTCCTTAACGGCAACGACGTTCGAAATCAGATCGCCATAGCCGGAGCGTAGCAATCTGATGGGGCTATGCCTTAGAATTGTTAAATCGGCCAAGACTGCCGTTGGAGGATCCACAAGTATCGATACGGCTTTTCCGTTCTCCTTAAAGCTCGCAACTGGCGATGCTATGCCGTCGTGCGAAGCCGTTGTGGGTATGCTTACGAACGGAACGCTCAGTTCGGAAGCAACAACTTTGGCAACATCCAAAACCTTTCCGCCGCCTATTCCGATAACGCCGTCAACATCGGTGTATCCTATCGAAACAACGATGTTCTTCGCAACCTCCATGCTTGAAAATTTAACAAAAAATTTGTTTGATATGAAATTAGATATTTTTTCCTCGATCTTCCTTCCGGCAACTTCGTAAGACTTCTCTCCAGTGATAAGTATTGCTGAAGAAATTTGAAGCCCGCTCAAAACGTCCGCTACCTTTTTCCTCGCGCTCTCGCTTATTTCAACTATCAGCGGAATTTCGACGCTTCTGCTGAATTTCATAGCCCCAATTCTGCTGCGATCTTCTTAAGCCTCTCGATCCTCTTCTCAACCGGCGGATGTGTCGAGAAGAGCGAGGCTATAGTTTCTCCGCTTATGGCTGGAATTATGAAGAAAGCGTTTAATCCTTCGAGTTCCTTCTTGTAATCCGGATCTATCAGATCCATCCTTCCGCTTATCTTTGCCAAAGCCGAAATCAATGCCTGAGGCTTCCTCGTAAGTATTGCGCTTCCGGCATCGGCTGCGAACTCTCTGTATCTGCTCAACGCGAGCATTAGCAAGGTGCTGATCAGCCAGACTAT
>JALWBF010000131.1:1741-5003 GCA_027016055.1 Archaeoglobaceae archaeon
GGCTATGCCTATTGCCGCACCGTTTTCCCTTCTATCGTCCCCGAACAATCCCAAGAACATCGCGTATCTAGCTACGAACCATGCAACTGTTGCTATGAAGCTTGCGATGGTCATTATCGCAACGTCTCTGTTCTTAATATGGCTGAGCTCATGCCCCAAAACTGCCTCTATCTCATCCCAGTTCAGGGTTTTAAGCAATCCGGTGGTTACCGCAACAACGGCACTTTTCGGACTTCTACCGGTTGCGAATGCATTTGGAACCGGCGTATCAACTATTGCGATCTTGGGCATCGGCAGATTTGCCCTCTGGCAAAGCTTTCTGACTATGGCATGTAATTCCGGAGCTTCGTGCTCGTCAACTATCCTTGCTCCGGTGCTAAGCAGAACTATCTTGTCTGAGAAGTAGAACTGTATGAACAGCAGAACGCCGGCTATGGTCATTATATACACCAACGGAAATCCTATGATGTATAGTAACGTGATGAATCCGATGTAGATTACAGCCAACAGGAACATCGTTACGAGCATTCTTACCGTAAGACCCCAGTCCCTTATCCAAGTCATCGCTTAGGAATTTACCGGCGGATATATAAAGCCTTTTGCGAGTTAGATTAGCTCTTTGGGTATTACATAAATACGCTCGCCGTGTTCAAATACGAATACCGTATCTCCGGGCTTAAGATCTATTTTCGGTTTAATTGCCTGAACCACCTGTTGCGTAATCGGATGCAGAACTTCCACAACGAATTCGTCACAGCTCACCACGACGCTCTCCATTATTTCATCCCTTCTCGCTATCAGCTTGGGATTTCTGAGATTGACTGTCTCTCCGCTATCGATCGAAACGGCTTTACCCAATTTTTGGCTCATAACAACGCAAATTCTACCGTTTTCTTCGACGATGTCCCCCTTTCTATAAGCCGGCAACCTAACGGCGTAAGTAAATCTGTAAACATCCTGACCATCCTTCCTCGTATGTATCTTCTTACTCTCTATTATTTTTCCTCCAAGCTCGTCGGCTATTAGCCTCGAAATCTTTTTTCCGATGTTTCTGTCGCCGAAGTAGTAGTCTATTCCCTCCTTCCTTTCAACGATCTTGCTTATGAAAGCCTTCTGATTTTCCCTCTCCCTTTCAATTACCCTTTCAATTATTCCTCTGACTACTTCCAATTCCTCCTCGCTTATCTTCCTTCCATCGGCTCTTATCTGCACTATGGACTCGTAGTAGCCGCCAGCTTCCCTACTGCATCTCTTGCAGACCTCCCTTCTTACCCTAACCTCCACAACCTTCTCAACACTTATGAATTCGCCGTCAAGCGAACCCTCAAGTCTTACAGCGTATTTACCGACTTCCCCTCTTGTAAGCGGTGATATGAAAACATCCTCCACCTTAAATTCCGGGATAACCCTAAGGGAGGAATAAACAGCCTCTACAAGCGCATCCTCAAATGAGATTCCCTTCCATCTTCCTCTTATTTTGAAGAATTCGCACCTCGGACATTTAACGAGTTCGATGATATCATCTAACCAGAATACATCCCTTCTTTCCACATAGCATTCCGGGCACATTTCCAAGTTTCCTTTTATGGGCTTCCCGCATACCGGGCATCTCTTCATTGCAAATATGGACTTACAAATGCTATTATATAAATGTAGTGCCAAAGTTTTTATAATTTGTAGCATAATATTTTACATGGCTCTATTCGACTGGGGAACTTACAACGGTAAGTGGAAGTTGCATATTGCTGAGCTTTTGGGAATGAGGCTCACAGAGATTCCGCCTTACGACTTTGCAAGAAGGAGATATATCGAAGATTATTTCAGAGAATACGGAGAGCTCGCAAAAGTGTTCAATACTATCACCGCTCATTCACCTTACTACAGCACTGTTTCGGAAGATGAAGCTAAACTTGAGAGGGCAAGAAAGGGACTAATCGCTGCTGCAAAACGGGCTGAAATTGCGGGGGCTGAAGTTTTTAACCTCCATTTGGGTGGAAAGCTTGACGATGTCGATAAAACCATAGAGATGTCAGCAGAAACTATTAAGATGATACTGGAAAATACTAAGAAGATCAAGATATCTCTCGAAACTACGTATTCAAGACACCTTCTGGGTTCGATAGATGAGATTAAAGCGATCATGGAAACTTTGAATTCTAGCAGGGTTATAATTTCGCTACAGCTTGAAAACGACTGGATGAGGGAAATGAAAGTATACAGAACCGGTTTATTCCACAAAGCTTCGGAAGAAACTGATGAGGCTTTCTGGATGAAGTTACTTAAGAAAGCTTTGGATCTATGCCCGGATTACCTTTCTCTCAGGTTCTCCCAGATCACCGGAGTCAAGCTGAGAGGTATCGTTGTGAAGAAAAGGGTTCCCCTCGGAATGGGTTATCCGAAGCTCGAAACCCTAACATCAGCGCTCGCGAAGTTCATAGTTCGGGAGATATACGATGAAGATTTGCCGACGAAAATACATTTGATATATACCGGAATTCCGGATACCAAATACAGAGATAGCGTTCAGTTGTATTCGAAGGTTGCAAGGGAGATCGTTCCGCTTATAGAAAGATGATCGAACTCAGACCTTATCAGAAGGAAGCTGTCGAGCATGCGTTGAAGCATAAGAAATCGGTCTTAGTTCTTCCAACCGGAACCGGCAAAACGATAATTGGTGCCTTTTTTCTGAAAAATCTTTTTAGAAGGGGTTTGATTAAGAGGGCTCTGGTTTTGGTTCCGACCCGAATTTTGGTTGAACAGACCCACAAGGTTTACACACGATTGGGAATGGATTCGGAAATGATCTACGGAATATATTCCAAGGAGAAAAGGGAAAAGATGTGGGAAAGAGCAAAGATTGCGATTTCAACTCCCGAAACCGTCTACAGCGATTTGGAACTTGTGAAGGTCGATGCGATAGTTGTGGATGAGTGCCATCATGCCGTAGGCGATGATGCATACGCTAAGGTTCTGAAGGAGCTTGAATGCGATTACAAATTGGGTTTGTCCGCATACATTCCGAGGAGAAGAAGGGGGGAGATAGAACGTCTGATAGGAAAGGTTAGGGAGTGGTCGACTAAGGAAGTAAAGCCGTTCATCGCCGAATGGATTGCGGAAGTTTTCGAGACGCCCTTAAGCAAAAGGGAGATGGAAGTTTACGACGAGATCGATCGAAGAAGAAATATTGCAAGGAAAAGCGAGAAGTTAATATATACATCTGCCCTTAAATTCTTCGCTAAAGACGGAGCTTTAGCCTTAAAGG
>JALWBF010000131.1:5013-8110 GCA_027016055.1 Archaeoglobaceae archaeon
GATCTTAAAAACGATGTTCTCAAGCTTAGGGACATGCATAAGCTGAGATACCTTTTCAGAGCTTTGGAGCTATACGAGGGATTCAGCAAGTCCATAGTTTTCGTTGAAAGAGTTGTGATCGCAAAAAAACTTGCGGAAATTCTGAATGAGAAAACGGATTATAAAGTTGCGCTGATAATTGGAAGGCAGAGGGGAAGGATGAAGGAGATGCTCGAAGAAGCAAAGAGGGCTGATGTTATAGTATCAACCTCAGCCGGTGAAGAAGGTGTCGATCTTCCAACGGCGGATCTGCTGATAAACTGGTCGAACACATCGAGTCCTCTCAGATTCATTCAGAGGCACGGAAGGATAATGAGAAAGGCTGGAAGGGATGTGAAGTTCGTAATTTACCTCGTTACTCCAGATACGATCGATACTGACGATTTGATCGCTTCGATAGATCAGGCGAAAAAGGTAATCGACATAAACATCGATAGGGATGTTCTGGAGGAACTATGGAGGAAATCGAGGAGGCATAAGATAGTGGAAGAGCTAAGCATGCCGATGCCTGCTGAATGGATTGAGGAAATTACCGGCAGAACTCGGAGCGAGGTTAGATTTGCCTTAAAGAAATCCGCAGAGGAAGGAGAGCTAATATACATATACACGCACCTCGGCAAGACTTACGTAAGAAAGGACTGTCTCGATAAGCTTGAGCAGTTTAAAGAATTCTTAAATCCAAAGCACATTGGAAAGGTAAAGATTAAGCTCAAAGGAAGAACCAAGAATATTATCGGTGATTATAAAAAGCTTAAAGAAGAGTTGAGCAAATTCCTACCGCTTCCGAAGCTTGAAATAACTGTAATAAAAAAATCCGGTGAAATTGAGGAGTATGACTTCAAGAGCTACAACTTTCCGATAGACAAACCGGAAGTTCTGGATATCGTTCTGAAGAACGCCCTGTCGAACTCAACCGAAAATAATTTTTAATCTATACATTCACACCGTTACTATGAAGGTCGTTATAATGGCCGGCGGTTACGCAACGAGGCTTTGGCCGATCACAAAAACTAAAGCGAAGCCTCTTCTGCCGATTGGCAAAAAAAGAATAATAGATCATATTTACGAGAAGGTTTCAAAATTTGACTTTCCGATTTACGTTTCCACAAATAAGAGGTTTGAAGACGACTTCAGGCGTTGGGCTGAGGATAAGGAAGTCGAACTCATAGTGGAGCATACGACTAAGGAGGAGGAGAAGTTAGGTGCCGTTAGAGCTTTAGCCGAAGTTGCGAGGATGATTGATGACGATATGCTCGTTGTAGCCGGAGATAATCTGTTCTCATTCGATTTGGACGGCTTCGTTGAATATTACAGAGAGAAGGGAAAGACGGTCGTTGCGTTGTATGACGTCGGCGATTACGAGCTTGCTAAGAGATACGGTGTTGCGGATGTAGATGGAGAAAGGGTTGTAAGGTTTTACGAGAAGCCCGAGAAGCCCAAATCGACTTTGGTCGGAATAGGAATTTACGCCCTTCCGCACGAAGCCATCGATCTTTTGCATGAGTATGTTAGAACCAACGAGAAGTCGGACAACTTGGGAGACTTCATAGGCTGGCTTTGCGAAAGGGCTGAGGTTTACGGTTATCCGTTCAGCAACGGAATATGGTATGATATCGGAAATCCCGACTCGTATATAGAGGCTTTCAAGTTCTATATGGATGAATACATATCAGAAAACGTGAAGATCGACAAAGCTTCAAAAGTCATTCCGCCGGTTGTGATTGAAGACGGCGTGGAGATAAGGGGAAGATCCATCATCGGCCCCTACGCATACATAGGCAAGGACTGCATCATTGAAAGTTCCGACGTGAGCGATTCGGTTATCTTCGATAGGGTTATTTTAAGGAGAACGAGGATCTGGAGAAGCATAATCGACGAGGACTGCGAGATTAGGAATCTGGAGCTTAGCGGCTCCATAATAGGAGGGCATGCGAAGATTCAGAGGGGTGATTGATTTTATAAATACTTCAAAAGATCGACGGCTTTGAGATCTCGAAAGAACGGATCTCCCAAAACGACGTGGTCGCAAATCTTGAGAATATCGTTTATCTTCCTTTTTATATCATCCAAGCTACCGCTTATGCTGAATTTCTCAAGCAGAACATCTTTATACTTTAAAACCTTTTTAAATTCATCGACTTCAAGCAAATTTCCTCCTTTCTGTCTTATCGAAATCAATCTTCCGAAATCGAATGCGAAATCCTTGCACATATCGACGAATTCGAACTCCTCGACGAACTTCCTACTGCTACACGATACTATTGCACAAGCCAACAGCAGATCTTGCTCGAATTCGCTGGGGAGAATCAGGGATGGGGCGAATGCAACCTTAATTATATCGCGCTCGGCAAAGCGGGATATCCATTGCAGAAAGTCCGGATGGCAGTAGTTGAAGAGGATGCCGTCCGCTATTTTAGAAGCCTTAGCAGTTATAAGAGGACTTGAGCAACCGCAGAATATCGGAATCTTAAGTTCTCTCTTAAGCCTTCTCAGGCATTTCAAAGTTATCTCAAGAGCGGTTTTCGGATCTTTAAACTTTCCCGGAGCGATGCCCAGTAGAAATTCGTTGGAATACCTATTTATCAAGCTACGAACTCGATCGATTATTTCGGAACAGCTCCTTCTTAGGGGAGAAACTATTCCGAAGCCTATGGGAACGGAAACGAAATTTGCTATAAGATCCGCAACGTAAAACGGATCCTTAAAGAGTTCGTTTTCTCCTATCCAAATAACAACTCCAACCTCATCAGCTTTAAAAGCAACTTCAACAATTTTTTCATCCGGAAGGTCTCCGTTAATGTTCAATCCTAAAACTTCAGATAACCCTTTCTTTCGAGCCATTCCACCTGAGGATTCGTATACCTCCAAACTATATCAGCTCTATCCTTTCTAAACGGCCAAGGAACTATTATAACGACGTCTCCTTCCCTGATCCAAACCCTCTTCCTCATCTTGCCCGGTATCCTTGCCAATCTTTCTACGCCGTCTTCGCATCTAACCTTAACATGCCCAGCACCGAGCATCGATGTAACTATCGCGAACATCTCTCCTTTCTCCC
>JALWBF010000132.1:0-16728 GCA_027016055.1 Archaeoglobaceae archaeon
CATTTGGAAATACTTTTACAATTTCAACAGCTATTTTTCTTTCAATATCCCTACAACAGTTTCTCTCTTTTCTTGAATACTTTTTCCACAGTTCTTTACCCTTCTTAGTTTTCTTTCTTTGTAACGATTGAATTCTTGCTCTCTTTTTTCGATACTTTATTCTTTCCGTTATTAGAGGTTTTAAATCAACGTGAATAAATCCTATCTGCGGGAAGAAACCATCTATTGTTAATTCGTTGCAGTCCCATGCTATCTCCGTGCTTATTTCATGCTTAACTTCTCTCTTGAACGGGACTATTATTCTATCATCTTTGAGAATTACTTCTCCAATTCTGTAACTGTCAATTCTCTTATTAAACCACTGCTTATCCCAACTCACTTCGACGTATTCCCTCGGTTTTAGAGTTATTCTCACGACTTTGCGAGAGTAATTGACCTTCATTAGCGTTATCTTACACCTCGCAAACCTTCTTTTCACAATAGGTTTCTTTTTCTTCGCTTTTCCCTTAACGTATCTCTTCCTCCAAGAATCTATTATACTATAAGCAGTTCTTATAGCTGCATCTACCCAATGTGAAGCGTATGGGTTTTCTTTCATTAGCTCATCCCTTAACATCTTCTTGAATTCCTTACTCTTCGGAATTATTGGAATCTTAACTTTAGCATGTTTCCTTGTGTAATTCTTAAAATCGAATTTCCAAGTGATGTTATTCCAGATTTCGTCTATCGCTTTTTGCAGCGCAGTCTTATACCATGTAATAAGCTCTTTAACCCTTTCGTCTTCAAATCTAACCGAATAGGCTCTAACTTCTTCACGGATCACTAATGAGCTGTCTTGCACTTTCAACCACCTTCTTATACTTGTGACTCCTCATCCCATACAATTTCCCAGCGAAATGAGAGATTATCGTGATCAAATCCTCGATTAGTTCTTCTTGAGGTGTCTTAGCTCTCTTGTTTATCACTACAATTTCCGTTCCGTAGCTTTTGAAAAATTCCTCCAGAATCTTAAATCCGAATCTCGTTAGTCTATCTGGATAAGCTATGATAACTTTAGAAACTTCCCTGTTCATTACCATCCTTAATAATTTTTTGAAATTTCTTCTGTCTTCTTTTAATCCAGACCCAATGTCTTTGAGAATCTCTACTTCCCATCCCTTTTCTTTAGCATATGCCCTGATTAGCTCAATTTGTCTCTCTAAGTCGTCTTTCTGACTATGTGACGAAACTCTCGCATATCCTACTACTTTCCTCTCTTCCCTTATCCCAAGAATTCTTTTTATCTCCGACTCCGGAATTCTCCTCCTTCCACCCAGCGTTCTGACACACTTTATCTTTCCTTCCTTATCCCATAACTGCAACGTCTTCACAGATACTCCAAGTATCTTCGACGCTTCTTTTAACGTGTAATGTCGTTCCACAATATTTCATTAATATCATGTTTTATAACGTTTTTGGCTATTTTTCTACATTTTTCCACAAAGATCAAAACTGCTCGCTACGGCAATATTTACCGCAGCATTAGTAGCTAACGTTGATTATCTAATATCAGAAAACAGGGATTTTATCAGAAAGTCTGCAGAGGTTCAGAGAATTTTCAAATGTCTTACGCCGGAAGATTTCGTGAATGAGATAGGACTTTGAATCCTAGTCTAAAGATTATGGCTCCCGGATGTTCCGGATACCTGAGCACTCGTCACTATTATTCGGCTTACCGTGCCTAATTTCGGAATCAATAACTATTCTATCTCCATACGTTCTTACTCACCAATTACGATTAGACTTAAAGAACTATATTGACTTAAAAAAGATATACTCTTTGTCTTAAGCATAGCTTTAGCATCTTTAAAATTATATAATTTTCAATAAATCCGATTTTTGCTAATCTTTTATCCTTTCTAAAACTTTATCAAGCTCCTCTATTAGGTAATATGCCTCTATTCCATACCTTTTGGCATTGTTAGCCATTACCTTGTCGTTAGTTATCAAAATCGAATCCGTCAGCTTCGCCGTAGCTATTAAAATAAGAATCTATAGCTCTACATCCTGTATTCAAGGCCACTTGAAAGGCTAACTCCTCTGGATTGGTTAGTTAATACATCATCAATAAAGCAGATGTCACCTACGATACCTATCAATCTCTCAGCTTTTTTCTTCCTTTCTTCATCTTCCAAGAATAAATCGAGCCACACTGATGTATCTATAACTGCCATTCTACTCTACCCCCTCTCGTTTAAAAACTCTTTTATATCCTCCTTTTTCAGCTTGAATTTCTCTTGGTAGCTCCTTATTATTTCTACTAAACCCCTTTCAATTCTTATCTTAACCTTCTCAATCCCTCAAATCCACTTTTTCAAGAGGTTTAAGGACACCATTTTCGTATATCGCTTCTATTACCTTTCCCATAACCCCAAATCACCTCAAAAATTCAAATACCTTTTGTCTTAAGCATAGCAATCCTTAAAGTTACTAACTTTAAGTGACGATCAAAACTCCATAGCTACTGTTTTAATCTTTTTTAGGGTTAGGACTTGATATCTTTGAGGATTGATCTGACAGCGAGGAGGTCAAGCTGGGATTGAGGTTTGATAATGCCCTTGAGGGGGTTTGAGAATAGGATGTTGGCTCTAATGAGGTAGCGCTTTGTGATCTCGTCGAGGGCGTCGATGGGGATGCTGTCACGATCTTTGAACAAGCTTAAGGCTGTGATTATCTTATTGTAATCGACCTCGTATTCCTTATTCCTTATCTTGATAGTGTGTCCCAATTCTCTCAACTCTTTCAGTAAGCTCTTTATCTCCACGATTCTAAGTCTCAGCTGTTCCTCACAAAACTCCTTCAGCCTATCCTTGTTCTTAATAGCCTCTACTAAATAGACTGGTTTGCCTCCAAAGTATTTCCAAGTTAATTCTATTTCTTCTTGGCTAAAACCGTACTTTTCTAAGAATTCTTTGGTAGTGCTGTAGTCGAAGTCATCTATGAGGAGATATCTGCAACGACCGTGGAGCATAGCCTCGTTGTATATTCTCTCGATGAATAGGGAATCCGAAGTAATGGCAAAGACGTGAGCTAGATGAGTTTCTTTAGTCAAGCCTATGAAGAAGTTGAAAAGCTCATAGATATCGTCGATTTTAACGTCTCCTATTTTTTGAAGCTCATCTAAGATTAAGACTGGCCTTCTTTTGGAACGTAAGAGTCTATATTGCTAACGTAAACGTGTCTCAAATTTACGTAAAACACTACAAAATAGGAGAATTCTTAGAAAAGATTAATTTTGATAAAAATTTACGATCAAAAGGAAAGATTCCAAAAGCTGATTGCTTACTAATTTTCAAAGAATTTAAATTTCCCAAATTCGATTGCGGGATGTGATATCAAAGGTAAGAGATCCTCTATATAAAAATTCCATATTTTTGATGCTATCGAGTATTATGGGTGCGGGAACGGGTTTCATATTCTGGGTTTTGGCGGCAAAAATTTACCCCGCTGAAGCGGTTGGCTTATCCTCAGCTATGGTCTCAGCTATGAGGCTAATATGTCTTCTCTCAATGCTCGGTCTAAATATAGCCATCATAAGATTTCTGCCGGAAAGCAATGATAAATTGGGTTTGATAAACTCTTCCATGCTTATCGTATGCGTAGCATCAATATTGCTATCCACGATATTCGTTCTTTCGATCGATTTCGTAGCTCCTTCGCTTAAAATCTTAAAAGGCGGAACGATCTTCCTGCTCTTTGTCTCTTTTACTGTGATGTTATCAGTCGGCAGTCTTATGGGACAGGGAGTATTCGTTGCATTTAGAAAGGCTGAATATACATTCATTCAAAGCGTATCGTCGCTTCCCAGACTTTTTATCTTGCCTTTTCTAATTTCCCTCGGAGCCTTGGGCGTTTTTATATCCTTCGGCTCCGGAATTGTAATTGCATTCATCTTAGGCCTCATCTTGCTTTTAAAGCTCGTCCCTTACAGATTTAAGCTAAGCGGGGCTGTTAAAAACTTCATAGGATACTCCTTCGGCGTTTACGTTGCGGGGATATTCGAAATGTTGCCCAGACTACTTCTTCCAATAATAGTCTTAAACGTCTTGGGTGCTAAGATGACAGCTTACTTCTTCATAGCATGGAGCATCATGTTCTTCACAACCATGATCGCCCGTAGCACATCAAGATCCCTTCTCGCCGAAGGCTCATACGATCAGATGAAACTAAGAGAAAAAGCCATTAAAAGCCTCAAGTTTGTTTTTCTTTTACTATTTCTCGTTCTGGCAACTATCTACATTTTCGGAAGGCCTATTCTGAGCTTCTTTGGAAAGGGATACGCCGAAAATGCATTGGATGTATTAAGAATTCTCCTGATCGGTAGCATTCCGTATTCTTTCAACATAATCTACGCATCTGCTATGATGGTCGTGAAAAACCTTAAGAGAGTCGTAGCTATCTACGGTGGAATTGCTATGATAACAATTTTAGCCGGATATCTACTCATGCTCGAATTTGGATTGATCGGAGTCGGATACGCTTGGATCTTGGCAAACGTCTTGGTATTCTTCTCAATAGCTTTGAAAATTCTAAAATAAAAGAATTTTTATTTTCAAAAATGCCAGTAGGGATATGGGGTTTAGATATCTTGTTTTTGTATCACTGCTTTTAGTCTTATCTTCGATCGGTTTGGCAAATGCAGAACACAGGTATATAATAGGCTTAAAACAGGCGGAAGTTAGTTCTATGGCTAAATGCGCCGATTTGATACTGTCCAAAGCTGGGGTGAATGGGAAGATCGTATGTGTTTGTGATAAGCTGAAATTCGTAGTTATTGAGACAAACGAATCCATCGATAGCTTAAAGGAGAAGTTGGGTAACCTTGTGAAATACGTTGAGCCCGACTATATAGCAAAAGCATATTATATACCGAATGATCCATATTTTAAATATCAATGGAATTTGAGAAACATAAATGTGACTAATGCGTGGAATATATCTTTAGGTAACAAGTCCATTATCGTTGCTATAATCGATACGGGTGTTGACTACAATCATCCCGATTTAAAAAACAATTATGTTCCGTTGGGATACGACTGGGTAAACGATGACAACGATCCGATGGATGACAACGGTCACGGAACGCACTGTGCTGGAATAGTTGCAGCCGTTATAAACAATGGCATAGGGATTGCAGGAATAGCAAACGTAAAGATAATGGCTGAGAAAGTTTTGAACGAATACGGTTGGGGCTACTATTCCGATGTAGCCAGGGGAATCGTTCATGCGGTGGACAGTGGAGCAAAGATAATAAGTATGAGCTTAGGCGGCAACGAGTCTTCCATAACACTTGAAAATGCATGCTTATACGCATGGAGCAAGGGTGCGCTGCTGGTTGCTGCATCTGGAAATGACGGCGCAAACCATATCTCATATCCCGCAGCATATGATACAGTTATAGCCGTTGGATCGATAAATGAGAGTAACAAATTAAGCTACTTCAGCAACTACGGTAACGAGCAAGAACTTGTAGCACCAGGCGAACACGTGCTGTCAACCTATTATTACAACGGTATTCATACTTACATATTCGCCAGCGGAACGTCGATGGCTACACCCCATGTTGCGGGAGTTGCTGCTTTGGCGTGGGCTACGCATCCTACGCTCAACAACCAGCAGATAAGAGATCTGCTTAGAGCTACGGCGATAGACCTCGGAGCTCCGGGATGGGATAAATACTACGGTTACGGTAAGGTGGACGCATACAGAGCTGTGACTTACACTTTGCCACCTATACCCGAGCTAAACAGCGCAACCTTAATTATTATTGGATTTGCAATTTTAATATTAAATAAATTTAAATTTAATTAAATTTTTAATTATAAAACAATTGGTATCGTAAAATATAAATACTTCAAAATTCAAACATTATTGTGGTGATGATAATGAATATTCGAAGACTCGTTTATTTGCTTGTGGATAAGATATTCATAACGTTGAGACTCGCAAGCTAACTTACATCCAACCACAGATGCAACTCTCTGTAAGGCTTCGTAAAGTTGTCATCGACGAATAGCAGAAATTCAAGCTTAATTCTCCTTCCCTTTTTTATTGCCTTAAAAGTAAACCTGTGCTCCCACGTTTCATTGTTTCTCAGCGTAATCTTCTTCCGCCAAATCGTAACGTTGCCAAACTTCACAACTATGGTGTAGTTCATGGTTCTGTATTCGTGATTTGAAACGCCTATGATTACGGTTCCCTTCTGTCCGAGCTTAAGCTTGGTTGGGTAATTCGCAGCCTTCCCCTCTGGACCAAGTATATAGAACTCGGTGAATCTCTCTCCGATTTTGGGTGTAATTATGATGTAAACCGTTAATGCGATACATACGATGAGTGCTATGATAAGGATAATCGTTAATATTCTGTCCACAATTTTACCCATACTGCTTGCATTAAAGATCGAATATAAAAATATTGATCACAAAACTTATATTTCAGAAAAAGACGGTTAGGATGTGGTAGAGGTTTCGGTTATAATTCCGACGAAGAACGAGGAAAACACGATAGGCAGATGTATTGAGAAGATAAAGAAGGTTTTTAAAGATTACAACATCGATGGGGAAATAATCGTTTCCGATAGCTCCACAGACAGAACCCCCGAAATAGCCCGCTCTTTGGGTGCTAAAGTCGTGACTCCGGATAAGCTTGGCTACGGTTACGCCTACCTTTACGCCTTTAAATTTGCCAAGGGGAAGTATATAGTTATAGGAGACGGTGACGATACCTACGATTTTTTGGAGATGCCGAAGCTTTTGGAACCTCTTAAGAAGGGCGAAGCTGATCTCGTTATAGGTAGCAGGTTTAAGGGTAAGATCCTGCCCGGAGCCATGCCTTGGTTGCACAGATACATCGGTAATCCGATCTTAACATGGATCTTAAATCTGCTCTTTAAGGCGAACGTCAGCGATGCTCATAGCGGTTTCAGGGCTTTTACGAGAGAGGCTTTGGAAAAGATGGATCTGAAGTGCCACGGAATGGAGTTCGCGAGCGAGATGATAATAGAAGCCGTAAGAAGGGGTCTGAGGATCAAGGAGGTTCCGATTACGTATTATCCACGCCAAGGGGAATCGAAGCTCAGCTCATTCAGCGATGGTTGGAGGCATCTCAGGTTCATGCTCCTCCAGACTCCGAAGTTCCTCTTCTACATCCCCGGCCTGATAATGTTCACGATAGGTTTTCTTCTAACTGTGGCTATGGCAATAACTGAGGTCAGGATATTCGGAATACATCTGGGCATACACTCCATGATAGCCTCAGCCCTTCTTGCGTTGTCCGGATATCAGCTCATATTCATCGGGCTTTTCTCAGCAGTTTACGCGAGATCCATGGGAATGGTAGAATACGATAGGATAACGAAGCTCATTGCGAGATTCATGACTCTGGAAAGGGGTCTTCTGCTCGGAATATTCCTAACATCTTTGGGCTTCTTCTACATACTACTGCTTATAAGACATTGGGTAGACAGCGGGTTCAGGAGTTTGCCGATGCTGAATCAGGATATATTCGGTTTTACGGTATTCATCTTAGGGCTGCAAACGATATTCTTCTCCTTCTTCCTCAGCTTGGCTTTAGAATCCCAGAACAAAGTATCGATAACGACTGTGGCAAAGAAGAGCGGTGGAGGTTCCGAAGCGGGCTAAACGAACATAACTCCTTTTATATCGCCAAACTTTGTATCCTTCCTCATCACCTTTTCAATCGCTTTGAGGAAGTCATCCATCTTCACTACGGTTCTGTCTTCTCTTATCGCGAACATTCCTGCTTCCGTGCAAATCGCTTTTATGTCAGCCCCGCTCGCTCCTTCCGTAAGCCTTGCAAGCTCAGCGAAGTTTACGTCTTCGGCGAGCTTCATCTTCCTCGTGTGGATCTTGAATATCTGAATCCTTCCCTCATAGCTCGGAAGCGGAACTTCTATTATCCTATCGAATCTGCCCGGTCTAAGTATTGCCGGATCCAATATGTCGATTCTGTTCGTAGCTCCGATTATCTTAACATCCCCTCTGGGATCAAAGCCGTCCATCTCAGCCAACAGCTGCATCAGAGTCCTCTGCACTTCTCTATCACCGCTCGTATCGCTTGCGGTTCTTCTCGCAGCGATCGCATCCAATTCGTCTATGAATATTATGGAAGGAGCCTTCTCCTTCGCAAGCTCGAATACCTCCCTCACGAGCCTCGCACCCTCGCCTATGTATTTCTGAACGAATTCGCTACCAACAACCCTTATGAACGTTGCGTTCGTATGATGAGCAACCGCTTTCGCAAGCAGAGTTTTTCCAGTGCCCGGTGGGCCGTAAAGCAAAACGCCTTTGGGTGGTTCTATTCCGACTTCCTCGAACAGATGCGGCTTAAGCAAGGGCAGTTCTATAGCTTCCCTTATCTCCTCGATCTGCCTTTCCAAGCCGCCTATGTCATCGTAAGTTACCTTCGGTCTTTCTTCCACTTCGAAAGCATAAACCATCGGATCCTTCGAAGACGGAAGGACGCTCACAACCGCTAAAGTCTGCTGGTTAAGGGCAACTCTAACTCCAGGCTTAAGCTCCTTCGGATCTATATAATGCGAAGCGTAAACGACGAACTTAGGGCCTGTTGAGCTTTTAACAACAACCCTACCGTTGTCGAGGACATCGGAAATTACTCCAACTATCAAAGGCGGTGATCTTAACCTTTCGATCTCACTCCTAAGTCTCCTAACTTCCCTCTCAAACCTTATCCTTTCGGTTTCAGCAAACCTCTTCTCATCTTCAAGCCTGCGGCAAAGTTCCTTAAGCTTGTAATATTCCTCCTCAATCCTCTTAAGCCTGAGGTATTCTTCCTCCAATCTTTTAAGTCTGTCGAGTAGATACGAATAATCTAATGATTCCACGGTGACGTCTTCCTTCGGAATGTCCTCTCCGCCCACTTCAGAACCTCCAATTAACTATATATTCAATCAACTATAAGAACTTATTGGAGTTTAATCGATAACAGGCAACATCTTTAGCGGGTGTAGGGGATGGAATGCGAGATCTGCGGAAGGGAGATTAGGGGTAGGGGTTTTAAAATAATCGTCGAAGGCTCCGAGATGACGGTATGCGAGCACTGTAAGGATTACGGAGTCGAAAAACCCAACGTCCCTCAGAAGAAGGTTTTGATTTCAAGACCGATAAGCAAACCCAAGGTTAGCACGACCATCGATCTCGGAGATGAGCTCGTCGAGAACTTCCACATCATAATCAGAAGGGAGAGGGAAAAGAGAGGCTGGAGTCAGGAGGATTTAGCTAAGAGAATTAAGGAGAAGGTATCTCTAATAAGAAAGATAGAGAACGCTGAAATAACTCCGGAACCCGAAGTAATCGAGAAGCTTGAGAGGGTTTTCGATATAAAGCTGAGGGAAAGGGTTGAGGAGGTTAAGGTGGAAAAGAAAAGGATAGATCTAACTCCGACCCTCGGAGACATAGTGGTTATAAAGAGGAAAAAGAAGTCTTAATCCAGCACCTATTCGGACATTTGGCACAGAAACCCTTCTCCCAGCATCTGTTCCAGCAGACGACGTTATGCTTATAAGCGTTCGAACAGCATGCGGATCTGAAGACGATCAAACCTATATCCCTTGCAAAATCCTCCAAAATCTTTTTCCTTTCGTAGTATTTTTTTGGTAAGTTGTTTATTCCGAGCTTCTTCTTAACATCCTTCGTCAGTCTGAGGTTTCCCAATATGATCCTGTCCGTGTAATCCGCGATAACCTCGATGCCCTTTTTGTAAGTCTCCAGATCTATCATCGGCAGGATGGGTCTCAAAAAAACTCCCCCTTTGATTTCTCTACAAAACTCAAGCCTTTCCGACGGCGAAGGTCTCTTCGGCTCAAACCTTTTGCATAAATCATCGAACGGTATGCACATTGAAATGAGGGCATCGACCTTCTTTAGCATTCCGGCAAGATCGTAGTTCACGTTCTTCGTAGAAATCTGAACGGGGTTACCGAGCTTAAGAATCTCCTTTAAGAACTCTTTCGTATACTCCGGATAATCCAACGGCTCGCATATCGCACCAACCGCCACAAAGCTCTTTCCCGGTTCAAAAAGGGGATTCAAAAGAAGGGAATACACTAAAGCTTTGGGGCTTAGATCTATCAGCTTAGGAGGGGTGTTCACGTAACAATACAAACATCCTCCGCTACATCCCTTTGCGATGTGAACGGTAAATCCGCAGGGTCTCGGCTTTCTTTTAGCATGGTCGTTCTTCCTCGCCTTCTTTATTTCCTCCTCAGACAGCTCCGACTCGTATCTTCTCATTAGTTTATCCTTCATCCCCATCACCCGATAACACGGAGCCTATAGGCACAAATCAATCTTCAAGCAGGCCCCTCAGAATCTTCAGGATAACTTCGCCCTCCTCCTTATTCCTTGCCGTCGTTATGATGTGGATCTCCTGAACCGTAGCACCGTCGATCAGCAAACCCCTTATGTTTCCCCTATCGTCGCATCTCGTTAGCTTGAATCTAACTCCACCGCCCAAAGCCGATCCTTTGGCTTCGATAACGCCGGGAACTATCTTCTTAACGAACTCTGATGTCGCTATTTTGTGGATCAACTTCAAGCCTTCCCTTCCGCCGATTATAGTGGAATGTGCTCCGTGTATCTTATCTTCCGGCTTTATATCAACCTTCCTAAGTTTCCTAACTGTTCTCACATGCTCGATCAAATGCCTGAAGAATTCCTCAGCCGACTGGAACGGATTTGTGATGGTCACGGATATCGGTGCCAAGGCGAATCTTTTCAGCATCTCGGAAGCCTTCTCAATCAGCTCCTCGCTGACTCCAGAGATATACACCTCATCTACCCTTCTCTCATGAATCCTTTCCGCTATAATTTCGAACGTATTCCTCACCGATTCCTCCTCTTCGTATAGCTTAAACGAAATAGTTTCTTCCGCATGCTTGCCGATAAAAAATAGATAAATCCTATTATCTGCAATAAACAGCCCGCAACCCAAGGCGTTCCTGCTTCCGCAATAAAGACAGTAAGCGGTTGGACTCGGAAGTTCGGCAAAGCAGTTCGGGCACCTCATTACGGTATCTCGCCCTTAAACAGAACTCCCTCCCTCTCCAAAACTTCGATAGCCTTCTCCATGTTATCAACCCTCAAAATTATCAGAGCCCTATCACCGCCGAATGTGAATGCGTAAACGTATTCTATGTTAATGTTCTCATCCCCCAAAGCCTTCGCTATCTTGTAAAGCCCGCCGGGCTCGTCCTTAACCTCGACGCCCAGAACATCCGTAAGAGTGACCGTGAAACCTGCATCCTTCAATGCTCTGTAAGCTTCTTCCGTCTTATCAACGACCATTCTGATTATTCCGAAGTCCCCGGCTTCAGCAATCGTGAAAGCCCTCAAATTTACTCCAGCCTTATAGAGAACTTCCGTAACGCTTGCGAGTCTTCCGGGTTTATTCTCGACGAAAACCGAAACCTGCTTGATCGTCTTTCCCATGCCAAATGTTTTATTCCGAAACAATAAAAAGGTTATTGGAGAAATGATGAGCTGGCTGAGCTCTGAGGATCGCCGATGATGATTCAAAGGCGACTGATGCGTGATGAAAGCTCGCCGGTCTGAGGTTTTTTAAGAGCGTAAGACATTATTTGCGGGAGTCGTATCTACTTATAACCGATGATGATCTAATCCGCTCCTGAGTCGTGATGAAGCCTGTACGGTCTGAGGTTTTTGAACAAAGTTTTTTAAATACTTTAATACTGGTGTTCGTCTCTACTTTGGCTCTGATGGATGCTACGACGCACATAGAGACACAAAAATGAACCCGTTCATGTTTTAGATAAGTGTGGAATCAGGAGATCATTGATCATAACATTCACGATAATTTACAGAATGTCGCTAAGAAAACCCCTTTTCACGGGGATGAATTATGCTAAAGCGTTGTTGGAGCTTATAAAGCTCCGATTTAACTAACGTTTGGTTGGTTGAGAGGGTCAACTAAGTCCCCGCAATAGCCCCCGCAAGGAATCCTCTCACTTCACAGTAGTTCGGAAGGTGTGTTAGCAGTAATATAAGGTTTCTTAGGGCAGGCTATTGTAGACACGGGACTTCTAAGTGCTCTTTTAAAGCATTGATTTGGTGTTTAAAGTCGTTGAGAAGTTTACGAGGAGCTAAGCAAGTTTGACCTCATGCCAAGATGCGAGGAATCCTTGCGGGTATAATCAAGAACCGGATCATAGATCGAAAGAGGTAGCAAGATTTTTGTCCAGCTTTACGAATTTAAAAGTATGGCTCTAACGGGAAAAATAAGGGTTGAGATTGAATATCCGGTGTTCAAGAAGATTAGGGAAGAAGTGAAGGAAGAAGTCAGTTTGGATGACGTTAGAACGATTTTATCGATGATTAAGGGATCTCTGGCAGAAGAAGTTTTGAAGGAGAGGGAAGAGGAATGGAGATAGCCTATCTGGACACGAGCGCCTTAGTCAAGAGATACCATAAGGAAGAGTTTTCAGATGTTGTGGACGAGATCTTCGAAAGATACTCGATTGCAATTTCAGAGCTTTCAATTGTCGATTAAGAAGAAAAGTCGGTGAAGGGTTGATAAGAAAGAAGTTCAGGAAGACCTCGCGGATTTTATCATCCTCAAGTTCGATTCAAATGTTATCAGCCGAGCAGTAGAGTTCGTAATGGAATATGGTCTAAAAACTCTCGATTCCCTTCAGCTTTCCTTTGCAGTTAAAATCAAAGAGTACAAACCACTCTTCGTTAGTTTCGATCGCAAACTGGTTGATTGCGCGAAAAAGGAAGGATTCAATGTTTTGGAGATTTAGGAAGATGAAAGAGTAACTTTTCGACAAAGTTAAGTGAAGAACTTCTATACTGTTCAGTGCGGGGAAGAGATCAGATAACGATGTATATGCCACAACCTGATAAGGAAAGGTTAAAGGTCGATAACTTCGATCCCCTTAAACTTGCAGAAGTCCGCTAAGTCCCTCCTAACGTCTCCGTAGGTAATCACGACGTGATTGCCCAGAGAATTTTCGATAAACTCGTCGACATCGAAAATCGGATCTATCTCAACCTGAGTTCTGCACAGCCCTTCTTCTCTGATATTTCTAATTATCCTTCCCAAGGCTAAGATCATCTTCCTTCTTCCATACCGAGCGATCGTAACTATATCTCTGCGCAGTTTTCCTCTAACTGCTATTCCCTTTCCCGATTCGGCATGCGTCGTCAGTTCGTAACTTTCGGTCATAGCCAATGGAACCGTGCAGTGGGCTAAGGTTAAAGTCTTCCCTATTCTGCAAGTGTTAGCCATCCAGCAGGGCTTACCTGTGATTCCGCTAACGATCATCATCGTCAGAATCGCTCCGATGTCTCCCTCGCAGCCGGCTGGAATCTCATCGTTGAGCCTTGCAATTGGCAGACAAGCTGTAGTGTTATGCTTTAGCAGATCGAAGCACCGGATAGTCAAAGCCGAAAGGTTGTAATTCGCCACGATCTCCTTTAAAGCCCTGTAAATCTGATCGGGCTCAGTTCCGTAGCGGAGAACCTCATCCAGCCTTATATCGACTATTTCAACACCCAAATCTTCCGCATCCCTTTTGTCTGAAGCCAGTATCCAATCGGAAATTCCGCCGATGATTCCGAGCCTGAGCTTGGAATTGAGAAGTCTGCAGATACCCATAAACATTCCTATCTTGTCCAAAACCTCGTAGCTTATCGGGGAATAGATCAGCTTAACCCTATGCTTGTAAACCGAATAGACCTCCAAAGCTGAGGGAAGGGAGTTGTTATAAGGCAAAGCCCAAATCATTATCGGCTTGTCAGTAGCCTTGATTATGCCTTCAATAACCCTTTCGGTTCCGCCGGTAGCCGGAACAACGATCGCACCTTCGTCGATCTCAAAATCTTCAAATTCGGTTGCAAATACCGTTTTTATTTTAAGAAGGGATTCAACTTTCCTCTTTACATCTAAACCTACTTTGATCTGATTCTCCAGCTTCGATGAAACTACTATGCAGAGCATAAACGATAATTGCCGTATCAGTTTAAATCGTTTGGATGATGAATCGGTTCTCGACTGACGTTAGGATGATGACAGCCTTAGGCTCTGAAATCAGAGAGTACGGCCGTCTTCATCGCTTTGGCTCAGATCCTGCCTGAGTCATCATCTAAAACTTATTCGGTATCGTAGAATAAAAGCGTTGTCCTAAGGAAATCCTTAAATTTCCTAACATCTAAAAAATGTTTTGCTTATGAGACCCATAATCTTTGGAGTAATATTGTTTTTCGTCGGAATGATCGGTTGGACAACGTTTGACATACTCAGCAGAATATCGATTGAGTTTATAGGAAACCTGGGATTTCCGTTCCTAATTGAGATGTTCAAGCTTATGTCTATCCTAAGCCTCCCGATTGCACTGATTTTGGAAATACTGCTACTCTTATTTGGAAAAAGGTAAAAATTAACCCAAGATCTTCTTAACGGCTTTCATCCCCATATCAAGCAACTCCTGAGCCCTCTTCTTCGTCTTGGCTTCGGCGAATATCCTGACTATCGGCTCCGTGCCCGAAGGACGGATGAGAAGCCATCCGTCTTCGTAGTCTATCCTCACGCCATCCGTGAAGTTGGCTTCCGGAAACTCGTTTCTCAATCCCTCCAAAAGCTTGAGCTTATCCCTGCAGGGAACCTTCGTTTTTATCATGTGATACTTCGGGATGTCCTTTACCAATTCGGAAATCGGCTTCCCCTCCAAAGCCATCATCTCAAGTATCCTTGAGAAGCTCATCGCCCCATCTCTTGCAAGCAGATGCTCGGGAAAGATTAGTCCACCGTTGCCCTCTCCTCCGAAGACGGCATTAACCTTGAGCATTGTCTCCGCAACTACAGGTGAGCCGACCGGAGTGTAAACTATTTCTCCTCCAGCCTCCTTGACTACATCCTCAACGCATCTGGATGAGGAAACGGGCGTTACAACTTTTCCGCCGCCGTTCTTCTCTACGTAATACTTAGCCATGAGAGCTAAGATAACATCCTCGCTCACGAATCTCCCCTTCTCATCAACAAAAGTCGCTCTGTCAGCATCTCCATCGTGTGCGATGCCCAAATCCGCTTTTACAGCCTTCACCGTTTTCTTAAGCAGATCGAGATTCTCCTCAACAGGCTCGGGGTTTCTGGCTGGAAACCTTCCATCAGGATGTGAATTTATAGATATGACTTCGCAACCGAGCTCCTTGAGAAGCTGGGGAGAAGTCATGCAACCCGCACCGTTCCCGCAGTCTATGACAACCTTAAACCTCCTTTTCGCAATCGCATCCACATCCACCTTGCTAAGGATTCCGTCCAAATACAGCCTCTTGTATTCATCGTAATAAACCTGTCCAACTTCATCCCACCTCGCAAACTTGAAAGCCTTGCTCTTGTATAACCTCTCGCTTTCCTCATCCATATCCCTCGTAAACTCCCTCCCGTCATCTTGGATGAACTTTATTCCGTTGTATTCTCTCGGATTGTGGCTCGCTGTTACCGCAATTCCCCCCTTAACCTCTTTCTTACATTTGACATAATACTGCAAAGCCGGAGTAGGAGCGATTCCCAAATCGATAGCATCGGCTCCGACGGAAGTCAAACCGGCTATAACCGCACTCTTCAGCATCGGACTTGAAAGGCGCGTATCCATTGCGACCGCAATTCTTCCCCTCCTCAGCGTTCCCATGACTCTGCCCAAATTCAGAGCCATTTCAACCGTTAGCTCCTCATTCGCAATCCCTCTAACGCCGTCCGTTCCGAAAAGCTCTCCGACGGCACCGATTCTTACCATATTTAAATGTTCGTCAAAGATGTATATTTTATTATCCGTTGTCGAAATTAATGCGATGCTTAAGGAAGGATTCAGAATTTGGCTTAAGAACCCCAGCACAGCCGTTCCGTTCGTAATTCACCAGTTCGTCAGATACGGGATTTTAACGACTCTTATCCTATGCATGATAATTAAGCTCGGAACCCTATCGGTTTCGCAGATTTTCAGCCATTTAAAGGATTTCGTAAGCGCTATAGCTGTTGCAACTATTGCGGATTTGATCCTCGAAAGCTACTTCATCTCTGCCGAGATCAAAGCTTGCCACGATGCCATCAACGGCGAATTGAATCTGGATAAAGCCTTTAAGATTGCCGTTAAAAGGATTCCATCGATGTTCGCGATTGTTCTGATGATTTCCATTTCGTCCATCCCCGCAATCGCGGGATTGCTGAAGAAGGATGTAACTCTCATTGCAGTTTCTTCGATATATCTGACGGTCTTGGCGATCTTATTCACGTTTGCACCGCTTGCAGTGGTTATCGATGAAGAGGATCCGATAAAAAGCATTCTTAAGTCTATAAAGATCGTAAAAAATAGAATTAAGGATGTGCTGGCGATGTGGGCTTTATTTGGGCTTGTTCTGATCTCATACGCCCTTCTTCTTCGCCTATCGATGATCTTCAGCTTGGCTCTCGTTTTCATTCTAAACCTTCTATTCCTTCCGGCTGTAATTATGCCGATATTATTCGTCTGGTGGATTCTGCTCTATATGAGATGACTCCCGTCGCAACTCTTAGCCTTAAACTCAAATCCCTCCCTGCAAAATGCGTAGCTTATTCCCAATTCCTCACATCTTTCGATTATCGGTTTTAACAGCTTAAATCTAAGCTCCCTCGGCATGTAATAATAGCATCTTC
>JALWBF010000132.1:16738-19374 GCA_027016055.1 Archaeoglobaceae archaeon
GCTCCGGAAAAACGGAAGCAAACCTCGCAAGTATGTCCCTTCTAAGCTTCAGAGTCGAAGTAACGACGTGATCGACGAAATCGCAGGCTTCAAGAACCTCCAGAGCTTCCCTCTCAGTTAGAAATGGAATCACCGGATCTAACCGCAGAATTACCGGAATTCCGGCATCCTTAAGTTTTTTCAGAGATTCTATCCTTTTTTCCGGCTTCGGAGCATTTGGTTCGATCTTTGATGCTATGCAATCGGATAGGCATGTTACAGTGATGCTGACGGCGCATCTAATCTCGGAAAGCAGATCGATATCCCTCGCAACGATATCGCTTTTGGTAACTATCAGCAGTCTGATATCGTAATCTCTCATTATTTCAAGGCATCTCCTCGTAATTTCAAGCGATTTCTCGATTGGTGGATAAGGATCGCTACTGTTCGACATCGAAATCAGAGAGTTCGGCGGAACTTTCCGCAAATCGCTCTTGAGCTTTCTGAAAAGATCCCTTTTAAGCCTTAGCCGATGAAATCTGGGTATGTATGTTGCATAGCAGTAAATGCAGTTGTGAGCGCAACCGGTGTATGGATTGAACGAGTATTTCGGAGGACATGTGCATAATGGTGATTTCCAAGGGTCGAAGGGCTTGACGTAATACATACTATAACTCGTAAAGCTCCCTATTTATCCAAGGGATCAAAGCCATGGTAACAGCTATTTTCGTAAGCTCAACCCTCGAAATGACCCCCTTAGTGAGGTAATGGATAGCTCCCATCCTCTCTCCGATGTTCTCTATTCCCGTCAGCTCCTCCATAACGTCTCCGACTTCTCTCCCCTTCAAAGCCTCCTTAACAACGAACGGCGGAAATTCGAAGCCCGGCCCAAAGCCTATCGTAAACCTCCTGCCGTTGTAAATCACAGCCACCTGAAAGTCCATGTATCCAGTCATCGTATTCTCGATGCCGAACAAACCGGCTTCAACTCCGACGCTGAAATCGCAGTCGCCGAACGATTTTACAGCCCGATTTATCGCACCCCTTATAACATCGTAATCGAAAGGCTGGGGAGGAACTCCGGAATCGACGGACTTCGGGATAACTTCCACATCACCGAAGAACTGCTCAAATGCCCTCTTTACACCTTCAACCTTCGTCGGATTTTTTGAACCGACCGCAACTCTAAGCATAGATCGTATTTAACGCCATCTGAATTTTAGGTGTTCGATAGCTTCAGAATAAATTTATAAAATGCACGCTAAAGCTTCTCCTTTCTCAAATCTATTATCTGATGAAGTTCTGGTCCGGTGGAGATCAAAGTTACCGGAACCTTTATGTCATCCTCTACCTTCTCTATGAACTCCTTAGCCTTAGGCGTGAGTTTTTCCCATTCCGTCACTCCGTAACATTCCTTATCAAGTTTATCTATCCCAGTCAGTGCTGCTTGAGTTGCTCCGTTTATCATCGCAGCATATCGCGCCATCTTTCCGTCCCAGTAGCCTATCCTCCTCCTTCTTCCGGTTACAGTGCCGTATTCAACTATCCCCAATTTCTCAGCCTCCTCCTGCGGCATTTCAGTTGGGAAAGGTCCAGATCCTACTCTTGTAGGGAAGCACTTGAAGACCACAATCACCTCATCCACCTTCGTCGGCCCTATTCCCACATCAGCCGCTATCGACGATGCCGTCGTATCTTTGGACGTCACGTAAGGATAAGTTCCGTAATATAAGCTTAAACCGAAGCCCTGTGAACCTTCAACGAGCACGAACTGATCGTTATCCAAAGCTGTGTTTATCTCAAGAGGGACATCCGTTAGGAAAGGCTCCAATTCCGGAACATCCTTAGCCTGCCTAGCAACCCTTTTAACCCTATCGACGTTAGCAGGACCGCAACCTGTGCCGGTTGTTCCTATCTTCTTGCTCAGATGTTCATCTCCCCTATCTGCCTGAATGTGCTTCTCCTCAATTATCGCACACCTGTAATCCACTCTCGCCCTATCAGCAACGCCCAAAAGCTCTACTTCCTTAAGGAACACGCGCGGATCCACCAAAACACCGGCACCTATGAGTAGTTTCGCATCCTTATAGACGAAGCCCGATGGAATCATCCTTACTCCATACTTCTTACCCTCGATCTCAACAGTATGCCCGGCATTCGGTCCTACTCCTCCCCTCGCAATTATCACTGGCTTATCCGAATTGGCGATGTATGCGATGATCTTTCCCTTTCCCTCATCCCCCCAAAATCCACCCACAACTATCGTGGCTGGCATCCTAAGAAAGTCGACCCACCACTTATTGAATTTTTGCTTTTACGCAAACGTTATTATATGCTTCTACAATCTACAGCTATGCCGGCGGTTGTTGATGAGGATAAATGCGACGGATGCGGAGAATGCGTTGACGAATGCCCGGTTGGAGCTATAGAACTCAACGACGTTGCTCACGTCGATGCGGATATATGCACAGAATGCGGGACTTGCGTTGAGATATGCCCAAACGAAGCTATAACTATTGAATAAATAATTTTTATAAAAATTACTTGAGCAAAAGTTTTAATTATCTACATTGAATAGAACATTAGAGGTGAACTCATGAGTCTAATACTCAGAATTAAAAAGAAATTTGGTGTAATTCTCAGGTTTCTGAGGAAGA
>JALWBF010000132.1:19384-24806 GCA_027016055.1 Archaeoglobaceae archaeon
GAATGAAGATAGGTATTTACGGTCCTCCGAATGCCGGTAAAACAACGCTTGCGAACAGAATACTCAGGGATTGGGTAGGCGATGTCATGGGATCGGTCAGCGAAATCCCGCACGAAACGAGGAGGGCGAGGCTTAGGGAAGGGGTTACGATCGAAGTGGATGGCAAATCGGTGACGATAGACATAGTCGATACGCCGGGTTTGGCCACGAAGATAGACTTTCACGATTTCCTGAAATACGGCTTGAGCGAGGAAGAGGCTAAGAGAAGGGCTAAGGAGGCTACGGAAGGGGTCATCGAAGCCATAAAGTGGCTGGACGACTTGGACGGTGTGATTCTGGTCATGGATGCGACCGAGGATCCGTTCACTCAGGTGAACATAACGATAGTTGGAAACATAGAAGCGAGGAATCTACCTCTCATAATAGTTGCGAACAAGATCGATCTGCCTAATGCATCTCCGGCAAGGATAAAAGCCGCATTTCCGCAGCACACCGTAGTTCCGATCTCCGCTTTAAAAGGATTGAATATAGATACGCTTTATAGGTGTATAGCCGAAAAGTTCGGGTGATCTTATGGAGGGTGTTCAGCTCAATCTCATTTCTAAAGAAAAGCTCGAAAAGATGTCCTCGATGGAGAAGCTCAGGATGATATTGGATGAAGTTAAGTCCGGCACGATCGTAGTCCTCGAATCCGGCTTAACTCCGGAAGAGGAGGCTAAACTTATAGAACTGACGATGCTCGAAATAGATCACGAAAACTTCGTAGGAATTGAGGTCGAAACATATCCGCAGAAATCCTCCGGATTTCTAAGCAGGCTGTTCGGAAAGAGGGAGGGAAGGCTCACTGTAATAGGACCGGCAAACAAACTCAAGACGCTCGTAAAGAGGGACGATCTGATTAAAGCTCTTGTGAGACCGTGATCGGTATGCCGCACAAGTGCACGAAGTGCGGAAAAATATATCCGGATGGAGATTACAGAATTTTGAACGGCTGCGAATGCGGTAACAATAAATTTCTTTACGTTCCCAAGGAAAGGTTAGCCGAAAGAGCTTCCGAAACTGAGAAAGATATAAAGCCTGAAGCTGAGAGTGGAGAAAAACAAGAAGAAGTGAAGATCGAAGACTTCGAAGGTATCGAGAGCGTCAAAATTATAGCGCCGGGAATGTATGAAATCAAGCTCGAAAATATTCTCAGCAGGGACGGAATCGTCATAGCCCTCCAAGAGGAGGGCAGATACATGATCCACCTGCCTTCACTTCTTAAGAAGAGGAAGAAGGAGAAATCCTAAAGTAAGCCGTAGGATTTCAGAAGGACTTCAGCATTCAACCTTCCGTGAACGTAAGTTCTGCCACTTGAGGCGTCGTTTATCACTACTTTAGCCGGTGCGAAAACGTTCGGATCGATCCTGTAGAAATCTTCTCCGGATTCCTTAAATATCTCGTAGAAGGGCTTTCCGTAGCAAGGAGAAGTTTCGGAGGGCAGATTCTTGAGAACTTCATCGTAGCCATCAACCGTAAGGATCGCGCTGCCGTAATATATTATGCTGTCGTTCGTCGCACCCATAGCTTTAACATCATCCTCCATGATCGGAGCAATCGGCGCTCTTCCAATCGCATTTCTAACAAGCTTCGGATCGTAGCCGAGCTGAACCATCTTGAAAAGGGCTGTTTCCAGAACCCTCGCAGAGATCTGAATGCTTCCGACCAAAGATCTGGTCGGAGCCACAACCGCATAAGTTTCTTCCACGTCGACATCGCATTCCCTCGCGATGAACTCCATGACTTCGGCATTCGGCAACCTGTCGGCTTCGAGTGCTATTACGGCGTAATCCGTATCGTCTTCGTATTCTATAAGCTCGTAGGTTTCCTTCGGTTTCAAAGCTAAAGCCCTTGCCGGTCCGCTTGCTATAGCCTTAAAGTTATCGAATTCTATCTTCCATCCAGCCTTCTGACAGCCCAAGCATGCTAAGGCTGGATGATCCGTATAAACCCAAACGAAAGGAATCGGAATCCCGTTTATATCGTCAACCTGTATATTAACTCCAGCCAATCCGCCCATGCAGATTTGAACGAACATTATTCCGGCATCGTAGCCGCCTTTAGCATTGACTCCGCAATCTATAACGGTGGCACCGTTACTGAACTTTTTAGATTGAACGTTCAGCTCCTCCTCGTAATCGAGCATATCCTCGACGATATCCAAAGCAAGTTCGTTCACGCTCAGCATCTTCCCACCTCCTTCCCGTAAATCTCCCTTGCAAAGTTTATTAGACCGCCCTTATCCACAATCTGCTTCAAGAATTCCGGAATCGGATTAATCGGATATTCCTCCCCCTTAGTCATGTTAACTACTACATTTCTATTAAGATCGACATCGAGCTCGTCTCCGTCATCTATTCTATCCGTATCGCATTCGATAACCATCAAACCTATGTTTATCGCATTTCTGAAGAATATCCTCGCATACGATTTAGCTATAACTGCTTTTATTCCTGTTGCTTTCAAAGCAAGCGGTGCGTGCTCTCTGCTACTACCGCATCCGAAATTCTCTCCGGCAACTACGAAGTCGCCGGGCTTTACTTCTTTCGCAAATTCGGGTCTGATGTTCTCGAAAACGTGCTTAGCAAGTTCCTTCGGATCGTTTATAACCAAATATTTTCCCTGAATAATTACATCGGTATCTATATCATCCCCGAACTTCCAAGCCCTACCCATAACGAGCAATACGCAGTTTAATTAAAAAAGCTAATGCTTAAAATCGTAAGGATTAAATTCGTCCGCTCAAAAGCTATTTTAAAATGCGACGATATATCTTCAGAGGTCTGATAGACGGTTCTCTATCCACGCTTGGCGTAGTTATAGGAGCTCAGAATGCGAGCATCGGGATAATAATAGCTGCCGGGATTGGTGGAGGAGTGGCGAACGGACTTTCGAACATACTCGGAGCCTTCACGGCAGAGAAGTCCGAAGCCGAGAGAAAGCTGATGGAAATTCAAAAGGCGATGGTGGTTTATCCGGAGCTTAGAAAAACAGAACTGTATAAAGGAATGATCAGGTCTACGATTTTAAGCGGGATTTCCGATGGAGTTGCGACGATTGTCGGATCGATAATACCGGTAATACCTTTCATAATCGCTTTGTTCATCGGATTAAGCAAGAAATACGCTCTAATTTGGGCTATAATTTTGACAATTTTGCTTCTGTTTTCAATAGGAGGATACTTAGGAAGGATTTCGAAGAAAAATCTAATTCTATCCGGGATTAAGATGGCCGCAGCCGGAATATCAACCGCTTTAATCTGCACGCTGATAGAAAGATGGATACCAACTTAAAAAAACTTAAAATAAAATATATCAAATTTTAACAATCAATTTAGATTACAGCTGTTCTCTATACGCTTGCAGAACCGCATTAACGATCTTTTCTCTCGCTTCCTTATTCGTCGGATGGAATATATCTTGGTATGTGCCGTCCTTACCCCTTCTACTCGGCATGCTTACCCAAAGTCCCCTTTCGTTCTCCAATATCTTAATTCCCTTCACCACAAACTCCCCATCCAAGCTTACAGATGCATACGCCTTTACAGCCCCGTTTCCCTTCGCTTTATATATTCTAACCTCCGTAATTTCAGCCAATTCCAACTCCTCCGATTCGTTTCATCGAGCTTGGTTAAACGGGTATTTAAACTTTACTTCCACCAAGATTTCAGCTTGACGCCAGCCGTTAATCTTCTATCCTTACACCGTCGGCACCGGCTTCAACCAGAAATCCACCGAAAGTCTTCATTGCCCTCTCAATCGATTTATCATCGCCAATACCGATGACACAGCCACCTCCACCGGCACCGGTTATCTTAGCGGATACGCCGATCTCGGTCAACCTTTCGATCAGGTCATCTATCTCGCTGTTGCTAACTCCGATAGCCTTAAGCATGCACTGATTAAGGAAGAACAGCTCAGAAAGCGTTTTTATATCTCCTTTTTCCAAAGGTTCGACGGATTCAAGTGCAATCGCATCGATCGCATCGAAGATTTTATCAACCGCATCAGGATGCCTACGCTTCAGTTCTGCAACCTTCCTTACCATCTCAGCGGTTATAGAGCTTTTTCCGGTATTTACGACGAGTATCCTGATGTTTTTAATATTTATCCGCTTTCTGTCCGGAATTAGCCACGTTCCGCCGAAAGTTGCTATGAAAGGATCGGTTCCGCTTCCAATTCCCTGCACATCCAACTCAACCTTCCTCGCAAGCTCGAATATTTCATCGTTGCTCAATCCCGCTTCGAATTCCCCTTCCAAAGCCTTCAGAACGGCCACGGTCACAGCTGATGAGCTTCCCAAGCCTGAGGCGATCGGAATATCGCTTTCAATCCTTATTTCGACCCCGTTTATCGGTTTTACTTCGCTGAACCTCTTTATGGCATAGGAAACGTATGGATGGACTTTGAAATCTAATCCGGTAACGCCCAATGGAGAATAAATCTTTATCTCGTCGCTTTTCTTAGCTTCCGCATAGCATCTGAGGTTTATCGCAGTAACAACTGCATGCCTCTTGTAAACCACCGCATGCTCGCCAAAGATGATGATCTTTGCAGGAGCCGAAGCTTTCATCGTTGACCTTCGGCAGTTAAGCATATATTATTAACTACCCAAAATCTACTGAGCCGATGATGAAGGAGAGCCGTGCTGAGTTGTGATGAAATCACGACGGTCTGAGGGGATTTCGATGAATTCGAAGGTCATCTTAGCCGTATTGCTTGTATTGCTCTTCTCCGCATTGGTAGTCCTACCCAAAGTAGTTCTACCAAAGTCCACCGCTGAACATAAGGTAAAGGTGAATAAAAAGCCGAAATTTATTAAACAAACGAAACCACGGAGGTTCAAAATTGAAATCGTTCGAGTTGAAGAAAGCGGAGCGTTAAGCAGGATCGTCACTGCAAGGTTGATCAACGAAGACGGATACGCGAAAAACGTCGTCGTTACTCTCGAACTGTTCGTCGACGGGGATCGAATAAAGGTTAACGGGAAGGACAAGCTCGTCATTAAGGTCGGTGATATGAAGCCGAAGAGCACTGTTGAGAAGAACGTCGAAATATCAGTGGGCTTCTTCGACGGATTGAGGATTAAAAGTAAAGGATACGTTGACGCAAAGCTTACGATAAGCTGGAAAGGTAATAAGGAAGTCTTTAAAAAAAGAATTAGGGTATAAGCCTGTGCCTATCCCTCGGAAACAGCACAGCCTCTCTTATGTTCTTCAAATCGAGCATCGACATGATCAATCTTTCCGCCCCAAGCCCCCAGCCGGCATGCGGTGGCATCCCGTAGCGGAAGGCTTCCAAGTAGAACTCGAAGCTTTCCGGACTCAATCCGCACTGCTTTCTCCTTTCGACAAGCAAATCGTATTTATCAATCCTCTGAGCCC
>JALWBF010000133.1 GCA_027016055.1 Archaeoglobaceae archaeon
TTCCTGTAGCAGACCCATCTGTTGCGATAGCATCAGGGGACTTACTTCAATACGATGGAAATGGTGGTGTAAAACCTTATGATTCTGCTGATACCACAAACCCTAAAATAGGAAAAGCTTTTACAGATAAAGCAGCCGGTGAAAGTACCGTGCTAATAACACTTATGCCAGAACTTTACTAAAAGGAGGTTAAACAAAAATGGGGATATTAATTAAAGGTAAAATTCAAGCTGCAGCTATTCTTTCTGATCCGAAACTGAGGGCAAAATTTATTGATGCAGTAGACAGTTATATGAAAGCCGGTCTTTATGGTCCCGATGGTCTTCCCATACCAAGAGAACAAGGTATAAAACTTCTCCAGCAAAAACTTCAGGCTGCAACACAGATGCCTCCAGAAGCAATGAAACCACCTAAACCTGTGGTGGTTAATATTGATGAAGATGTGGTTCCAGAATATGACGATAGATGGATGAAAATATTTAAAACAGTTGAATCCACATCAGATTCTGAAACCTACGAATCTGGACAACAATCTATATCTTTTGAAGAATTAAAGCCTGGTGGAAGTATCAAATTCACACATGCTGCATCTGGCAAGACAGTGACAGTTGAGAATATCACTTATGCAGCAGGAGTAGGACTCCTCAGAACCTGGTTTGAAGATAACAAATGGTGGAAAATTGAAGATGTTACAAGAAAAGCTAAAGAACAGGCTGTGGTTGATAAAGCATCGGCTATGTTTGCCCTTATAAAAAACACAAACTACGATTCCGTAGCTTATTCTACATCCTGGATAAAAACACTGAACACCGCATGGGCTAAATTACTACGAAAACTCAAAAAAGACAGTATAAGAAGACCTATTGTTGTAGCACCAGTAGAAGTTGCAGCAGAACTTATTCAGGCTAAAAAAGACTCTACTGTACCAGGACAGAGAGGAGAAAGGCTCACATTTGATTTTGACATAATAGATACAGTTCACTATGACCCTACTGGACCAGTTGACCTTATAATCCCAAAAAAAGACCAGTATTACCAGCACAGACAAAGCCTTCAGGTTGATAGAGATTTTGACATAGGCACACAGGAAATAAAACTTGCATATACAGAAAGATACAATGGTGTAGTTCTCTCTAACAAATACGGAATCAGGATCACACTCTAATAGAGGGCTTTGCCCTCTTCTTTGAGGTTTCCTATGGCTATTGATAAAACAGCTCTTGTTCAGAAAGCTTTAATCAGACTTCCATTTGCAGATCAGACAACAGCTGAAAACCTTGCAGATGAATTTTTGAACGAACCCACAGAAAAAATAGCCCTTTATAAACTTGTTATTGAGCTTATAAAAATAGAAATATCTGCTGTCCAATCAGCTTCCATAGGGGACCTTAAAGTAGAGGGAAACAGCAGGCTGGAAGCTTTAAAAACCCTTCTTGAGGATTATAAAGAAAAGCTAAAGAAAGAAACAGGTTCAACTGTCAAGATAGTTCCCCTTCCTGAAGAGGAACCAAAATGGGATTAAAACCAGACCTGTTCAGAAAAATATTTGACAGCCTCCCCTTTCCGAAAGTTCCTATAACTCTGGCAGATAATTCTATTGTAGATGGATATTTCACTTCCAAAACAACCTCTACAAACACAGACGAATTTGGATTTTCTGAAGAATACGACGCAACTGTTTATCTTCCGTTTAATACCAGTATCAAGGCTGGAGATATTATCACCGTTTTAAATCAGCAGTATATAGCCGTAAAACTTGAAGATTATTATGTAGGAACTGAAAAAGTTGCAATAAAAACTTACCTGAAAGTGTATTATGGCTAATATACAAAACATAATCCAGAGAAAAGCAAGGGAAGCTAAGAAAAAACTTTTAAGATCTGGGAATAAGTATGCCAGAGAATATGTAAAACTTCTTGAAGAAGTTCAAAAGGAAATATCTCAAAAGTTATTAAATCAAGAAGAAACACCATACCAAAACTGGAGACTTCAAAATCTACTAAAAGAAATAGAAAAGGATATTCAGAACACTTTTGAAAAACCCTCAAAAACTCTAATGAAAAAAATTGCAGAAGAAAGCCTTCAGGAAGTTTCACAGAGCTTAAAAGAAGCTTTTCAAGAAATAGCAGAAAAGGCAAATGAAGAAGATATATCCCAGATAAAAGAAACATTTAAAGAAGTTTTTAAACAATCAGCTAAGGATCTGCAGATAAAAGAAAGCTTTTTCTTAATTCCTAAAGAGGCTATTGAATTTCTGACAGCTTATTCAATGGTATTTTCTGATAATCTTTCCAAAGACCTAATTGGCAAAATAAAAAAACAAATATCCCTTGGTATGCTTCAGGGAGAGTCTGTCTATAAAATCGCAAGAAGAATTGCAAAAACGCCCCTTCCTTCAAATGAGGTATTTAGAGATGTTTATGATAG
>JALWBF010000134.1 GCA_027016055.1 Archaeoglobaceae archaeon
CATATAAGGAGAGCAAAGAAAGAAATGAAGAGTGAATTAGAACGCTTAAAAACACAACAAGTACTATGAATGATATAAAGACTAATGTTTTAAAGAAAATAAAAAACGGAGAGGTAAGAAGAAAACCTGTCTTCTATTTTATTGCGAAAGATTATTTCTTTTGGATGATGTTTATCATTTCTATTATAGTAGGAGCAATTGGATTTTCTTCTATCCTCGTCCATTTTATGATTGAGGCAGGACCATGGTACAAGTTAATACATTACGGACATCATGCATTTTACTATATCGCAAAATCTTTTCCTCTTCTTTGGCTTTTTGTTGTTATTCTCTTTATTGTATCCGGGTGGTTTAATTATAAACATACAAAGAAAGCATATAAAATGAAAAATGTATTGATTGTAATAGTGTCAATACTTATTTCACTCCTCCTTGGAACACTTCTCTTCTTTTCTGGGGTAGGAAGAAAATTCGATAAAAGAATTCAACACTATCTTCCTAGATATAGGAAATATTCTGAAGAGCGAAGAAAAGAAAGAGAGGAATTTTTAAAATCACTTGGGTTAGATCCCGAAGAATTTATGAGACATAGGAGAATGAAATTCCTTAAATGTAAGAACAAAACGAAATAAATGTTACTCTCTCGCGTAGTAATAGATGTGGTGCTAAATAACAAACACCTTAAAAAGATTACTAGTAAATATAAGAATATGTATATGAAAAAGAGATTCAAGAAGAGTATGTCATTTACTTCATCAATAGTTATATTATCCGCATTTGGGCTTATTACGCCTTCTGTGTATGCATACGGCAGGGTAGATAATGCTTTAAATTACGGTTATGGATGCCACGGAGACCAAGCATGTAGGGAAGAGCGCCAAGTTCGTATGGGAGGTGCGAATTTTTATCATAGGGGTCAGAGAAACGGAAAGGGTATGCAAGCTTATCATGGTAATTCTGCAGGAAAAAAAAACGAATTTAACGAAAATAGAAAATTCACAATTGTTCCCTCTATCCAACGAAGAAAAGAGAAATATCGAACAAATGAGAGAAGAAGAAAAACTCGCGAGAGATGTATATATTACGATATATAAAAAATGGGGTGAGAAGACATTTGACAACATTTCAAAATCAGAGGAACGACATAAAGAGGCGGTGGAAATACTTTTAAGTAAATACAATCTAGATGATCCTATTAAAGATGATTCTGTTGGAGTTTTTACAAGTGATTCACTTCAAAAACTTTATAATGAACTTGTTGCAAAGGGAAATATTTCCCTCCAGGAAGCTTTAAAGGTTGGGGCGACAATTGAGGATTTAGATATTTATGATCTAGAGAGGTTTATTGCTAACACAAAAAATCCTGATGTTATAGAGGTATATGAAAAGATTAATAATGGTTCTATGAATCATATGAGGGCTTTTACCCAACGATTAGGCCAATATGGATTAAGTTACCAACCGCAATATATTAGTAATACAAGATTTACAGAAATCCTTTCAGAAGGTAATGGAAATCATATGAGAGGGAGAAGGTCTGTTGAAAATCTGAAGAGAAATAGAGTAAATATAAATAATAGTAAGTTTACTAAGACTCAGCAAGTGGAACAAACATCTCTTTTTATGAAAATTCTAAGTTTCTTTAAATCTTTGATATATATGAAATATATCTTTCTACCCTAGAGTTAACAATTTTAATCAAATTATTTCTTGGCAAGAACATTTGTCTTGTAATGAAAGAAAACACATATACTGATAACTCAGTGTATGTGTTTTTATAGCGATATCTAGTGCTAGGACGGGACTTGACGCCTCCCTCACCATTTATCACTAAAATAGATTGATACGAAATTATTCGAATACAGCAATTCTTACATAGTGTGGGTATGTATGTAAAAATGGTGAGGGACGCAATGCCCCGACGCTCGAATGTTTTCTCACTTCGTTCAAAAACATATACTCACTTTTTTCAAGTCCCAACGAAAAAGTGCGCAGGCACTTTTTCTCCCTGCGCACTACGCTTCGCTTTGTGCCCAGGGCGGGACTTGAACCCGCACGCACAAGGTGCCACGGCCCTCAACCGTGTGTGTATACCAATTCCACCACCTGGGCATGTTTAGTTGAACAAGAACAATATACACAAACTCCTCATTTACGCAACTTTTCTTTCGTACAAAAATACAGTAAACTTTTAGTATATGTTTCGTTTTTTACGCATTATCCATGCATTCTTCCTTATTAAAAAAGGAAAGAGGGGGAGAGAGGAACTCACGCAAGACCTCTCATTTGGCCCAATTGAAGATATCTTCTTTGTAAGTTTTTTTATCCTCGGACTTCTCATTGGGGGACTCTTTTATCTTTCTTATGTTAATGAAAGCAGTATCGCACTCTTTTTTGCGGTTCTTCTTATCCTCGCAGTTATTG
>JALWBF010000135.1 GCA_027016055.1 Archaeoglobaceae archaeon
CATTGGTTACTCCTAACTTAACAACTGAAAACCAATAATTTTGGCCGCCTGATTAAGTTTTTTATCAAAACAACCAAAGATTACCTCTTCATTTGCCTTTTTTAATAAGAGATCTGCTGCAGACAAGTGAACACTATCATAGGCCTTCAGAGCAAAAGCTTTCGCAAAATCACTGGCTCGCTCTAAAAGACTTTGGTTAAGGCCAATTTTCATATAGTGAGGCCAATCCTTTTCAAAATCTGCCTGGATGTTTTCTAACATTTCTTCGGAAATTACACCTTCCCGACACAGCCTGGCAAAGGCCGCATGAGCCTCTACATAAGCAATTAAATGCGTAGCTACAATTTTGGCTTTAGAAACCGCATGCTCAACTGTAGAGCTGTTTTCCTCTTCTACATAAAGCTTTACTAAAGCAGAAGTGTCCAAATAGAGGATCACCGCCGATCCTCCAGAACACGTTCGGCGACACTTTTACCGGATATTTTTGGTCTGACACGCCCACCTTTAGGCTTGCCACCATCCCAGGTGACCAGTCCATTCGCCATTAGGGCCTCAATACCATTTTTTTGTTCTCCAGCGGGACAAAGTCTGGCTATCAGCCGGCGGTGGCGCGTGACTTCAATGATTTTCCCCTGTTTGACCTCTCTTAAGTAACGAGAAAGGTTGCTTTTAAGTTCTCTCACCGAAACCTGCATCATACCTCTCCTAATGTAATTGTGGTCTCATTTTAACACATGAGGCTACATTTGGCATCTAGCACATTTTTATACAAGACTCATCCGAAAGGGATTTACGATCTTTATTTCTGGCCGTGATTCAAATCTTCCGTAAACAGGACGCGACAGCCAGCTTCCAAGGCGGAACTCACGATCAGGGCGTCCCAGAAGGAACACCATAAAGTTCTTCCCTGCGCCATTTGGTCAACGTCCCGGAATGTTCTTGCATGATGGTGAGGATCTCTTCGGTTACTTCTTTTAATTCATTTTTTTCTTGGGTAAGGGCTTCAAGTTGTTCCCTGATAAGGGCGCTTAAACTCTTTCCTTTTTTAGCCGCAAGCTCCCGGGCCTTGCGCCACACATGGATCTACCTCCTAGGAAGTGTTCGACAAGCACCTTTGGCTGATATCTTTTATGTCCCTTTCTCCTTTATGTCCCTATCTTTTCTAAATCTATTTCGTGAGCTTTTGCTTCAATAATATGAATATTATGACACTGGAATACCTTTTTGCCACGGTATTTATATTCGGTAAAATCCTCTTCCCTAAAACCGAAAATATTACTGAGCCTTTTTCTTAAAGAACCAGCAGATGGTCCAATAATATATATAGGCTTGTGTCTATTTGCTCGAATTATGTCATTAAAATGTTCATCTGCATAGTTAAATGAATATCCTGCAACAATTACTTTATCAGAATCGGCAATCCATTTGCCGGCCTTGTACCAAATTTCAATAAATCTATTTGATAAAACTGGTTTTAGTTTTAAAGGAGGAATTATCCCTGGAATAATATATTTATTATTATCAAAATCAATGTTTTTTAATGTGTTTTTTAAGAAATCTTGTACGTCATAGTCATCATCTATATTTAATAAATCTCTAAGTTCTAATCTTAGATAATTATTTAATGATCCATGAAAATATATAAAGTTCTCAGGAGAGATTACTTTAGATAGAAAGGTTGTATAATTAAAGGAAATTACCTTAAAATTATTTGGTATTTTTGAATAAAAAGGTATGCCTTTCTTACCAATAGCGGAAAAAACATTGTTTTCTTTTATTTTTAGATATGCCCATAACATCCAAGAAATATAAAGATATCTTTTAATATCAGAAACTTTTTCATTATAAAACCCAAGAAAAGTTTCTACAAGTAATGTTTCAATATCCAAAAAATGTGCGCTCAATATACTATAAATTGAATTGTCTGGTTCTTTCAAACTTTGCTTTAAAACTCTTTTCATTACAACTTTAAATGAATCTGAAAATGATAATTTTGTAAATTCTATTATCGATTCATCCTCAATTTCTGATACTATATCCTCTCCAAAGACTTCTATAATTAAATTGACAGTTTCATCATCTAGTTTGCTTCCTTCTTGAAGGGTTTTTATTTTATTAAATAATTTTATGAGCAGTTCAGCCAGTTTTTTGTCATCTTCCTCTGCTTCTGTGATTTTAACTTCAAGATTTTGGACTAAATATTCAATCTGTCTTTGTTCTGATTTTGTTATAGCTTCTATAGCTTCTTTTATAAATTTATTAAATGAAAACCTCAGTCCAGGAAGAAAAGATCTAATTGTTTTTTCAATTTCCTTTCCTTCTTCTTCCGCAAATCTTGCGAGCTCAGGAACTAGTTGGACAGCCAAAGGCATATCTATTCCCGGCGTTTTGTCTACTCCTGCAC
>JALWBF010000136.1 GCA_027016055.1 Archaeoglobaceae archaeon
AACCTCCAGTTTAAGATCTCCCTTGCAAATGGGACAGGCTAAGATTTCCAACAGCTCCCTCTTCATAATGTTGATCGTTTAGACCTACATTTTATAACGATTTTGAAAGAACGATGTTCGAGTTCTCAAGTTTCAGCAGTGGAGTTAGATGCTCAAGAACGCTCTTATCCTTCAAAACTTTAAGCAGAACCTTTTCATGATATTTCAAAGCCTTCCTTATCGGTCTCGGTAGGCTTTGAAGTTTTTCACCAAATAAAAACTTGCCAAATATCTCTTCGACATCATCTATCCCGATAGATCCTAGCTCGATCAATTCGCGATAGAGCTCTCTAAGAGTCGGTCTAAGTTCAACGTCTATGCGATGCATTCCGCAACAGTTTGCAGTTTCAAGATCGAAGTATCCTTCCTTGCAAAGACCAAAATCCAGACCATACTTATCGCACGCTTCTCTGATCTCTCTTAGAATTTCGGGTGCATCAACCTTTATAAGGTTGCCTTCAAATGAGTAGTGGCTCCAGTTCTGCCAGAATTTGCTGTAAAATTGCAGCTCAGACCTTTCGATCCTGAGAGGTTCAACCGTAATTTGATCGACGTAATCCGCAACCCTTTTAACGAATTCCTCAGCATTGGTGAAAGAATAGTTTGGAATCAGAGGCTGGAGTCTTAAAACTTTGGGAGCTTCTATCTCGCTTAAAGCTTCCAACCTTCTAATGGGGTGAGGAGCCCTCGGCTCCAATTCGGTTCTGTCCAAGGAACTTATGGACATCTGAACTACAATAAGCCCCTCATCGGACATCTCATTGATCGTGCTCTTCCAAGGATCTTTGGCTATTCTATCGGACTTAGTGCATAGAATTATCGGAATCTCATGCTTAAGAGCCGTTTTCATCAGCTTAAGCGAAAGCTTGGACTTCTCCTCGATATCCTGAAGGGGCTCGGAAAGTGTCGCGAGCCTGAACGGAATCCTTATCTCAAGCTTCTTTGCGACCTTCTTGAACATCCCCAGAGCCTTCGGATGGGGCTTTATTCTACCGCTTCTATACCATCTTGCGCAACAATAGAGACAGTTGAAGGAGCAGTTCGTGTATGGTTCCAGGCGGAATATCGAATAGCATAGCGGGCTTATGATTTTGCTCGGATTTATCGCAAGCTCCATAAAAAGTTTAAGGAGCGAACGATTTATCAAAGACATGCAACTGAAGATCACATTCCTTGGAACTTCCGGCACTGTTCCGAGCGTTAATCGAAATCCATCGGCAATTCTAATTCAATACGGGGGAGAAAGAATTCTGTTCGACTGCGGAGAGGGAACGCAAAGACAGATGATGATAGCAAGAACCGGCTTCAGCGGATTGAACAGCGTTTTCATAACTCACATGCATACGGATCACTTCATAGGTGTCTTCGGGCTTATAGAAACTTTATCGCTGAATGAGAGAAAGGATAAGCTAACGTTTTATGTTCCGGCTGAGAAAGCCAAGTTTCTATCCACACTCTTCAGGATGTTCGGATACCATAACCTAAGCTTTCCAATCGAGGTTGTAGGGCTCAGCGATGGTGACGAGGTTAACTTCGGCAGGTTCAAGATAGTTGCATTCAAAACCGAACACACAACGCCGAGCTTGGGTTACGCTTTAATTGAAAGGGAAAGACCCGGAAAGTTCGATAGGGCTAAGGCTGAAGCTCTGGGAATTCCGCCCGGCCCGCTGTATGCGAAGCTCGTGAGGGGGGAAAGCATAGAGATAAACGGAAGGGTAATAACGCCAGAAATGGTCGTAGGCCCTCCGAGACCGGGAAGAAAGATAGTATACACCGGAGACACGAGACCTTGCGAGAGAACTGTGGAGATTGCAAGGGATGCGGACATACTTATTCACGACGCATCATTTACATCTAATCTTCAGAAATGGGCTGAGGAAACGAAACATTCCACCGCAAGGGAAGCGGCTGAGATCGCGAAGAGGGCTGGAGTTAGGCAACTGATTTTAACGCACATAAGCGCGAGATATTCGAAGGATGCAACATCCCTGCTTGAAGAAGCGAAGAGCGTATTCGAGAACGTTATGGTTGCCGAAGACCTGATGTCGATCGAAGTTAAATACAGAGACTGATTTAAGCATTGGAGCAATATTAGCCGAGAACTTCAGAGCAAATCGAAGATGATGGTGGCGAATCGGAATTAGATGATTAAGAAAATTTAAAAAATCAAAGATAATTTAAAATAAATATATTTTGGAAAGTTACTCGTATTTTGCGGCGAGCTTAATGTCTTCAACCTTTACTGTCTTTCTTCCGGCGTGCTTTGCGATCTCAACAGCCTTCTTCGCAATTTCTAACGCCTTCTCTTCAAGAATTTCTGCCATCTTTTCTACGGCTGCGGCACTAACTCTCTCGGC
>JALWBF010000137.1 GCA_027016055.1 Archaeoglobaceae archaeon
TTGAAAACCTGAGACGCCACTACGATCTCACACTTGGCAACTGGGCAAAGAGGTTTGAAGAACATGCAGATAAGGTGAAACAGCTTTATGACGAAAAATTCGTAAGGATGTGGCGTTTTTATCTCTATGGCAGCCAGATGAGCTTCAGGTACAATCCCCTATTCGTATTTCAGCTTCTTTTTACCCTGGGAAGAAGAAATGACCTGCCCCTGGTGCGGGAAGAGCTTTATGTGTAGCTTTTAGGGAATCTTTTGGGCTAGACAGAACCGAATCAAACAGACTATATAGCCATTGGTCCATGTTCGTTGAAATTTGGCCACCGTCTGTTAGTATAGACTTTAAACCTCCAAAATTAATTTTTATGTGCATTTTTTTCGATGAAAAAATAAATGATATCTGAAGGTCGAAGCGACACCAAAAGCCAAAATAAGCTAAAAATAGGCGATATATTTCTGCCTGAGAGTGCCCTTGGTAAATGGGAAAAATGGCGCTGGGTGCAGTTGGTGGATTGGATAGAAACCCTTGAGGCACCTCTTTGCATAGGCATATATGGAGATTGGGGCTCTGGTAAGACAAGTCTTTTCGATGTAGGTTTTTATCTTCACGAAAAAAAGAATTACAAAACTAGTTACCAATTGCGACGAATAACAATCTCCGAGCGGTATAATTCTATAGACTTCCATAATAAAATTAACGGATTTTTAGAGGAAGTAAAAAATAAGAAATCTCAATCTTCTAATGTTAGCAATAAATTAATATTGTTAATTGACGATATTGAAAAAAATGATGAAGAAACTATTTATAGCGTCCTAAAAGATATTGGTGGATGTGTGAGATATTTAAGTAGGAGGTCATCTACTTATTCACAGGTTCCCATTGTCTATTTCTTTGTTGCTGCCAATCAGGAGTTGCTTCTTAAAAGACTAGAGCCACTTTTTTATGGACTCGAAAATGCTAAAGATTTTTTGGCATCCATTATCCCCATAGAATATTACATGCCTAAGGCATCAGGCGGGGATGTATTGTCAACCTTTTGGCCTGAGTTTGATGAGCAAGATGCTGAACATGGTTTCCCAACAGCGTTGCTGAAGAAATTCTGCAAAAAATTCCCCACCTATAACCTTCGTACAGCAAGGCGTTTCATCACGACAGTGTATTGGTTTTCAAAGTATGCTTATGTGAAGCCTTATAAAGTTATAATGAAATCTAAAGGTAATGATTATGATAAAAAGATCCTTGATCTAGTGCTGCAGATAATAGGTTGTCTTTTGGCTTATCTTAGATTTCATCAGGCCTATGTTTACAACGAGCTTGTTGCCAATAGTGAAAATATTGATCTGGCCCTGAAATTTATTAAGACTCTGGATGCGATTTTTTCAAGGGAGAGGGCAGGTTTTATTCCTTCACAAGATGAAAAGGATTTGAAGGAGATGAGAGGTAGGCTTGAGGGGGCTGGGCTGTATGAGGCCGCCAAGGCCCTTTCAGAGGGAAGTATAATTAGATCTTACAGGGAATTTAGAGAGATCATCAATAGTGCCTTGTTGGAACTTGTGGCCGAAGCTAAAGATAAAAAAAATAGTGAAAATTTGCAGGAATTCTATTCCATTAATAAAGTTTTTGAATACAAAGAGCTAAATGACTTAATGGTTAAATTTGCAATAGAATTTTTGAAACAATAACACTAATGACCGGGCAACTTTCCATAAAAAAGACAAAGGACACCTTTTTGATTATGTGCAGTGTGAGCCTTGACGACTCCTCGCCAGGCTTTAATGGGCCCGAACTTGATGACAAAAGCGTAAGCCCTGAAGATAGGCCCTTTATTTTGACCCATCTTATAAAAGAAAGCCCAAATGGGTGTTCTTTTTTTATGAAAGGGCCCCAGGGCTTAGAGCGTTTCGACCTCACAGGTGAACTTGCGCAGGTTTCAAGGCTAATGGATGGCTCCAATACAGTTTCCGAGATTGCCCACCGTTTAGGTATTCCCTTTGACCAGGTTGCCCGTGCAGTTTTTCTTCTCTTAAAATACGGTTTGGTTCATATTGAGTAGGGGTCTTGGGTGGATGTAGTTCTCCAGAAATTTTACTGGTAACTCCTCCCTGTATCGAACCGCAATTCAGTCTAAGGAGGGTTCGGCCTGCGGGAACTCCACCCATGGGTCTTCTATATCTGGCCTCGGCCCTGCTTGAGGCCGGTTTTTCCTGCAAGCTTATTGATGCATCTCAACTGGGTCTTTCGTCAAAAGAACTTGCAAGGAAAATAATCAGTCTTTCGCCCAGGATTGTTGCATTTACCTCTGTTACGGCCGCCTATCCTGCTGTTATAGATGCAGTTTCCCTTGTACGAAGTGAAGACTCATCAATTCGTATCGTAATTGGTGGCCCTCATGCC
>JALWBF010000138.1:0-3568 GCA_027016055.1 Archaeoglobaceae archaeon
ATAATCCTACCGAGCGACTTCAACAACCTTATCGGAAAGAAGTTCAGGCTTTATATAGCAGAAGGTGTCATCAAGGAAAAGAATTGGAGCAGGGAAACCGAAATCGAGGGAACAATGCTGATTCTGTTCTTCCCGGAGAAGATTTTGAGAGAGGAGAAGATGGCCGACGATTTTGGAGGGGATTGGGAGGAGGAATGGAGGGATGAATAGGATCCAGGATGTGGACACAAGTAGGCCCTGGTCCAACAAGCAGGTTTGTGTCCACAAGCTTCTCAAGGATCCGGAAACCTATGTCTACAATATTACGGACGTCCAGGATCTCCCTGTGTCCACAACATTTGGTCCTATGTTGTGTCCACAAAGAAGATCCTGCTCAAGAAGCTTGTGTCCACATCCTAAGGGCCTAATTGTGTCCACAAAGAGTCGATTAGACCGAGGTTTGTGTCCACAATCGAGATCCTGCATATGGCCACAAAGGGAACATCCCCCTTGTGGACACAAGTTATATAACATGTGGTCACAATGTTCTGGAGCACGATCGTCGATCACTTCTGTGTCCACAGATCCTGCAGCGCTATTTGTGGTCACAAGTGAGCTCCAGATGGAGGGTAGATTCCGATGCCCGAATCCAGGATAATCAGGACTGACGAGCTTCGCATCTACATGGGCCCGAAAGGTGGGCCGATACCAAGGGGAGCTAAAGTCAGGCTGTATGCCAAAGTATTCATCGGCTGGTGGCGTATGGGGTTTTTTGAGTGGCCGATCGGTAGCGGAGAGAAGTGGTGGGCTCCGATAAGGTGTTTGTGGAGGTGTAAGGATTGATTAAGCAAATTCTAATTTTTGAGTGTTCATTCTGCGGACGCAAGCTTTCGCAGGATGAAGTCGTCATGATCGGTTGCTGTCCCGTCTGTGTCAAGTGTTACAGGCATCTGATGAGGTGCCAAAGATGATAGTCTCTAAGAGACAGGATGAAGCCCTGTATAAGCTAATCAGAAGAAGAGGCGAGAAGATCGTTCACGATCTTATACAGCTGAACGGAGAACCTATCGGAAAAATTGCTGTCAAGCTTAACGTTTCTCCTTTCTCCGTTTTGGTAATCGTAGGACGAATGAAAAAGGCCGGATTGATTAAGGAGGTGAGAATTAAGTGAGGTTACATAAAATCGTTCTGAGGGTTGTAAAACAAATTTCGGAGGAATATAAGATACCCGAAGAGGAGATCCTGAGCATTGCAATCAAAAGATTTAAAGAAAAAGAGTTTAAAGTCTGATTTTTCCTTCTTCTTTTAGAATTTCTAAGATCATTCGTCTGACTTTATTTTCGATGATTCTTTCAAGCTCGTCATCTAAGACGGCCTCTATTATTTCCTCTTCTCCGAACTCCTTAACGAGTTTAGTCGGATCGAGTGCCGCCTTGCACTTCCAGCACCTCATCCTGAACGGTTCGTTGAATTCGCCGCAAATCTGACATTTTACGGGTGATAGTCTCTTAACGTCCGGCTCGGCATCTTCATCTCTTATCAGCCCGAGCTCCTTGAGTATTTTCTTGTCCGCATCCGAATCCACTAACTTGGCGTATCTTCTCAGATGCCTTGATCCGGGGATATGTCCACTTCTCTTAGATAGCTGTTGTTCCGTCAATAGAACGGCCCAGAGCGTTATGCCTGTATGTCTGAACTTATAGGGGCTGAATTTCTTTCTCTTCTTAATCCCGGCCCTTTTAAACAGCCTGTCCAGAATTCTGTAATAAGCATCGTTGTTTATCGGCTTTATAACTCCCCTTCTGAATGCGTTTAGGTCTATCCACATCGGTGCTGAGGGATTGTCCTTTAGAGGATGCACGTTAAGCCATCTGGATACGTAAGGCAAAGAAAAGCTCAAATGAGGACTCCTGCGAAAGGTTTTGCTTCTCCTTATTTCGACCCTTATCCCCCAAGCATCCCTCACGAAATCTCCGACTGTTAGCGTTAAAATCTCCTCAGGTCTGCAGCATAGATCCAGATGGCACATGATTAATGCAGGATCTCTCTCGTTCATGGCAACGCTTACGAGCTTCAGAACCTCGTCAACGCTCAGCAGATCATCCCTTGTTAAGTTGTTGTCTTTAGGTTCTTTCCTTTTTATCCTGCTTGCGAGATTTGTATCGCCGCGGAACTTCAAAAAGTACTTCAGAGCCTTCTTGTATTCATTAATGGTATTCAGAGATTGATTTGATAGCTCCAGCTCGGCAAGCAGTTCGTCGAGGATATCTTCGTTTAACTCGCTCAGATTAAGATCGTATCTTTCGCACAGCAATCTCAGAGATTTGATCTCCCTGCAAACCCTTGCGACGCTTATGCCATTTGCAAGTCTGTAGTTCTTGTATCTGATGATTAATTTTTTATTGGTTTCAGAAATGCTGCTTTTTTCTAGTCTTTTAAGTTCTCTTTTCAACTCTTTTTCATAGTCGATTGATCTCCATTTTTCCATGTCGACGACGACTTTTAAACCCACGTTGTTGTCTTTCTCAGAAGAGATATTTAAGGGGTTGAAGTTTGTCCCCGTGCCCCTAACGTTTTTAAGAGGGCCCGGACCGGGACTCGAACCCGGGACGACAGGATCCACAGTCCTGCGCTCTACCCCTGAGCTATCCGGGCCAGTGGTAATATATAGTTCAATGCTATTTAAAACGTTTTTGCTGACCGAATGAGATATATAGTAACCTACTTGAAAAATCGTGATGATTCGGGTTTTGGTTAGCCCGTCGAACGTCGAAGAGGCTTTGGAGTGCATAAGGGGAGGAGCTTCGATCGTTGACGTGAAGAATCCGAGGGAAGGTTCCTTAGGAGCCAACTTTCCGTGGGTTATTAGGGAGATCGTAGAAATAGCCAAATCGCACGGAAGGGAAGTCAGCGCTACTGTCGGTGATCTGGACAAAGCGGGCACGGCAAGTTTAGCGAGCTTCGGAATTGCAAACCTCGGAGTTGATTACATTAAGGTCGGGCTTTTCGTCGGCAGCGCTGAGAAGGGTCAAGAAATCTTAATGAATGTAGTTAAAGCCGTAAGGGATTTCGATGTGAAGGTAGTTGGAGCCTGCTATGCTGATTGGGAGAGGGCAAAAACTATGCATCCATTAATCCTGCCGGAAATAGCAAGTAATGCGGATGCGGACGGTGTTATGATAGACACCGCACTGAAGGACGGGAGATCTACATTCGACTTCATGAGCTTCGAGGATATATCGGAGTTCATAGACTTAGCCCACGAAAACGGATTGTTCTGTGCCTTAGCCGGCGGGCTTAGCTGGGAACACATAGAACTGATCAAGGAGCTTAAACCGGACATAATAGGAGTTAGAACGATGGTATGCGAGAACGGGAGGAATTCGAAAATAAACGGTGAGCTCGTTAGAAAGCTCGTAAGGGAGATCAATCGTTGATGCATATCATGTGTCCCATCTTCTCCTTCTTAGTTTTTAGATAGCAGAGATTCTCCTTCGTCGGTTCAACTTCTATCGGCTCTCTGACGACTTCGAAACCGTATTTCCTCAGCTCCTCTATCTTAAGCGGGTTGTGCGTGATCAGGGTTACG
>JALWBF010000138.1:3578-7873 GCA_027016055.1 Archaeoglobaceae archaeon
CCCGGTCAAGCATTCCGAATGGATTCTAACCAGAACGTTCCCATCAGCTACGTTCCCCCTAACCAAAGCTACAATCTCGCCTATCGGGGTTTTGTAACCGATGGCTTTGAAGGTTCCGTAGAATTTAGTCGGCAACGTGGCTTCGACAACCCTCTCAACCAGCTTCTCATGTTTAAGTCTGAATTCTATCAGCTGGTTTATGCTTACAGCCACCAAACCCTTTTCCCTCGCAAATTTTAAAGCGTAATCCTTACCAGCCACCTCACCAACTTCGGTCATCAATGTAGAATAAACTCCTGCAAGTCTGAAGCCGGACATCCTCGCAATATCCAAGCTCGCTTCGCCAAAAGATGGACGTTCCAAAACTCCGCCCTCCTTAGCTTCCTCAACGAATATCCTTCCCGGACAAACGATCTTATCCGGATCTATATTGCCGGCTACGAGATCTCTTATGAACTTAGCCCTCTCATCCGCGGAAATCCCGTTTGATTTGAAGTCGATCGGAATCAGATTGCCGTTGTAGAATCTGAACCTATTTAGTCCCAATTTCGATATCGTCCTCCAAGGCATCGCAACTCGAATCTCGTCGCAGTTCTTCATGATAAAATTGATAATAGAGCCAGAAACTATCTCTGCTGGAACAGAAATCACGGCACGATCTTCATCGTAAATTATAACAGGCTTTGAGCTTTTAACGGCTTGAACTACTTCCTTCATAGCGATCGGGCGACTTCCAGCTATATATAATTTTTGAGATGCATCTCATTGTTAAGATGCTTGAGCCGAAAAGTAAAAATCAGGGATTTTCGTAGGGATACTTCTCTGGCTTTTTTTCCTCCTTGGGAACATTCTTAGCCTTCTCCTCAACGAACTTCTCAAGCTCTTCGGCTTTCAGAAGTTCCTTATACTCGCTTTCGTTGAGCTCGATTATGAAGCTACCGATATATCCGCATTTCTTGCAGTAGTATTTTCCGGTGTATCCGCCTGCGTCCAATTCGATCTCGTTCGATTTGCAAACGGGGCAGATCAAAATTCTCCTCATAAAACGAACTTCAGCTCTCTGTTCATAAATATTCTTATAGCTCAATTTCAACTAAAATTATGCGCTTCTTCAAACGTCCAAAGGTTGAGCATGTTATCTACGATAAAAAAACAAATATTTTAAAAGCGCGCACGACAGCAGAAAACGCTGAGATTGGCACTCTTTACTTAGGCATGCGCTTGAGAAATTACCACCTCAGAAAAACACTTATAGGACCTACTCCGGCTGTTTGTGGTGCAATTTACAGATTCGAGAGGGATGACGTTCGCACGATCGATGATGGATTGCTAAAAGTTAAAATAAATCCGTTTTACGGCGGTTTTCTGTCCAAAAGTTACGAAGGGTTATGCTATTTAAGATGCGTCAGAATCGGAAGATATGGAACGATTATGCCGAGACAATTGCACATCGCTCCTTTATGCTGTCTAAGCATGAATGTGAAGCCTACGGAGACTTACATAGCCAAGAACGGCGTTGAGATAGAGCTTGAAGGAGGAAAGATCCTCAGAGGAAAAATATACAGCGATAAAAAGGTGAAAGTCAGCATCTGCAGGGTGAACAAAAGCATGCTTCTTAAGTTCTCGGAGCCCATACTTTCATTACATTCTGGAATGCGCACCTTTTCTTGGAAACCATTTGCAATAGATAGGGGTGTAGTTGTGTTTGGGGATATCACTGGAAAAGGAATCGTAAAGACGTTTAAAATGGTGGGAGAACCATACATACTTTCGGATGTTACTCATGCTTCAAACGGAATATTCTTAAACGTAGAGTGGGGAAAAATGAGAAAGGATGGAATTTCTATGCCTATAGAGGTCGATTGCGATAGTTCTTTAAAATCTTCAAAACCGGCATAACTGCTTTTAGGTTTATAAAGTAGTCGTCGATGGCATTGAGAAGAGCTCCGATCTTATCCGTTTTAACCTCTATTACAAGCCTACCTTCTTCGGCGTAGCAGTAGCACCAGTCCATATCGTCCGGCTTGAGGGCTTCCGCAACTATTTCCGCATCATCGATCTCTATTCTAAGCCTTCCGAACATCATGCTTCCACCTTCTTAGCCTGACAGCAAAGCCTATCAACCTCCTTCAAAAATTCTTCGACTTTATCAGGATCTATGTTCGCTCCGGCGGCAACCCTATGCCCTCCGCCTCTTCCTCCAACCTTTTCAGCCGCTTTTCTCATCACCTCCGCCAAATCGACACCAAGCTTATCGTTGCCTCTTGCAGAAACCTTAGCCCTCCCGTTTTTTACGTTAATAGCTATGAAGGGCTTGTCCGCATAGAGATACCTCGAAAATATCGTTGCTATCGGGCCAGTGGCTGGAGCGTTTTCCATCACTATGTATCTTATGCAGAATCCCTCCCTAACCTCTTCCCTCCTCTTACTCAGTTCCTCAAGCAGATCTATCCTGTATTTCCTCCAAATGTCCATGGCCTTGTCCAAATACTTTCCATCCCTCATGCAGATCGCAAGTCCTATGCTACATGCAGAAATCCTACCGCATGCGTTTACTACATCTGTAAGCGTTACGGCGTTCTTTATTAGCTCCCTTTTAAGTATGAACTTCCTTCCGATGAATTCATCTATTACACCTTCGTAAGCTCCTTGCTTGAGCAACTTCAGCACAATGGCGTTTGCGAGCCTGTAAATTTCTTCCCTTGTTAGCTCATCCACATCCTTATCCCCATCAACCCTAGCCTTCGCAAGAAACTCATCCAATTCGTCTTCCTTCTTGTAGAAGTCCAAGTAAGGCTCAACTGAAAGCATCAGAACATCCCTAACCTTTCCAGAATGCAGATTGAGCCCCCTAACTTCCTCAATAAATCCTTCCCGCAATCCTTCACCGATTATTTCAGCATTTCCGCCAGCAACCTTCTGCTTATCCCCGATCATTCCGACCAAAGCAATTCCGATAAGATCTTTGTTGTTTCCGAGGACGTTCGCTACCACATAAGCCGCTCCGCTCGCCGAAAGCTCATAAGTTCCGTCCAATCCGGCCAAATGAGGATTCACATGAACCAATTCCCTCTTCGGCTTTATCCTACCGACGGGATAGTGATGATCTATTATTATTACATCGGCTTCTATCTCGGAAACTACATCCGGATAACCGCTACCCATGTCTTCCAAAATAACGAGATCGTCGCTTTCGTATTCAACGGGATCGTTCAAGCCCCTTAAAAACCTCAGCTGGAACTGTTTGCCGAGTCTTAGCAAGGCTAAAGCCATTATAGCCCCGGCTGAGATGCCATCTGGATCGTAATGGGTGTATATTCTGATGAACTCGTGCTTCTCAACGAGCTTAACTGCTTTTCTTGCTTCGGCTTTCAGCATGTCGAGCATGGCATTTGAAATAGCTAAAGTAGTTATAAAAGCGTTTCTTGCAATAACATCGCTTTTCACAGTAGTTGACAAAGTTGGCAATTAGGTTAACCTAAATAGATTTTTAATTTAATTTTGAAATGGTCTTGTGATTAGATGCCAAACATTTCCATCTACTGTTGAGGGTAGAAATGACTAAACGTTGCATACGTAACATACAGAGCTGTGGAGCAACCCGAAAGAGGTAGCTTCCCGCGAACGCCCTCTGATGAAGCCTATTGGCTGAACGGGAGATCCCCTCATCCTGAGAAGAGAACTGTGGACTCACGAAAACTCATGTGCGCTGAACCCCGATGAGGTAGTTGAACGCGCAATCGACTATCTTAGCTTCTGTAAACTCTCCGATTTCTCCACTTCTTAGTATAACCGGTCTATAAGAATCCGCTCTCGCCATGAACGTCTCGTCCTTCCCCCTCTTAGTGATTAGAACCCTCAACCTTCTTCCGATGAATCTTCTGTTCCTCCTAAGCCCGATCTCCCTCGCAAGCCTTGTGAGCTTCCTCGATCTCTCCTTTTTTATCCAGTCCGGAATATCCTTCAGCTTCGAAGCGGGCGTGAACGGTCGCTTGGAGAATCTAGTTATGTTCACTATATCCGGCTCGGTTTCCTTGATCAATTCGTAGCTCTTCCAGAAGGCTTCATCTGTTTCGGTGGGATAGCCGACTATTATGTCCGTTGAAACCATAACGTCGTCGAATTCCCGCCTAAAGGCCGAAACGACTTCTACGTAATCTTCCACCGTGTGGTTCCTTCTCATGTGCCTGAGAACCTCATTATCCCCGCTCTGAACGGGAATGTGGATGAACTTGTATATCTTCTCGCTCCTATAAGCTTCGATGAGGTCATCGAGCATCTTAACCGCATGGAAC
>JALWBF010000139.1:0-2159 GCA_027016055.1 Archaeoglobaceae archaeon
TTCAATCTCTCGGCGAACTCCTCGACCTCTCCGAAGGGTCTCATCTTAAGCTCTTCGAACTTATCGAGAAGAGCCTTCAACCTTCTTTCCAAATAACGGGCCACAACCTTCCAAATTTTTATTAAAGCTAAATCGAGCTCGAAAACCTTCTTCACGACCCAGCATGCGAACATGACTTTACCGTAAGCCCTCGCGACCGCTCCCTTCACGCTTTTAGTGTATGTCGGACCCAGCAGTATGATCGTTCTGTCCTTAACCATCCACTCCTTGACCCTGCCGCCCTTCTTCTTCAGGAACCTGTGCATGGCATTACAGGCGCTGTAATAGTGACCTTTCTTCCTTTCCTCATCGAAGACTCTTTTCTTGGAAGTATACCATTGTCTTTCGCTTACGTGAATGGCTACCACGTAATACAAAGGCTTTCTACCCGTTAACTTAAGCGGAAAGGCCAGCACGATCGTTTTACGATAATAATCGACGTGGTATAACTCACCCCTCGGAACGTCTATGGGAACTTCGGCATCCATTTGCTTAAGAAGAAACAGAAACCTGTTGAGCACTCTGTCGACTACATCCTCAAAAGTAAACTCGACGAAAGGAGGATTGAAGGTTCGTCGGAGATGAGATGAAGAGGCTGTCATGGAGTTATAGTAACTCTATTTGCCTCTAGTTCTTCATCAATTAAACCACGTCTTCGTAATTCTCGTCTAACACTATCTCTCACAAAATCAGCCCTTGAAAGATATTCTCCTTTTTTTACAAGATCATCTATAATTTCTATGTATCTTTTTGGTAACTTCACCCCGACTTTTTCACCAGCTTCTTTAGTCCTTTTTACCATATTTGGTATTAACTCCCATTAAGTATATAAAAGTTCCGATCATGAAACTAAATACATAATGTAGTCTCTAATTTCAAATTTTAGAATAAATATTATAATATTGTAATTTCAGATATTGGAGTATGAATTCATTGTGGGAACAAGTATTATGGGATGAATTAAGTATCAAGATTCTTAAACAGTTAAAATCAGGCGTAAAGAGGTTTACTGATTTGGTTAAAAGTGGAATTCCCAGGACAACGTTAGATAGGCGCCTTAAACAGTTAGGATCTGCTGGATTAATCGAATTTTATAAAGATTTTAAAACAGGAGAGAAAGGATACAAACTGACGCCTCTCGGCGCTGCCATTCTCAAGAAGCTTGAGGAGATTGAGGAAATTTACGAGAAGTATAAAGATACCCCAACGGTTGAAGAGGCAATCGAACTCGTCGAAAAGAAGAAGGTTAAGCCCGATAAGGTCGTAAAGCTCGGGAGGGAGGAGATTTTGTGATCCGAGGGGGTTATTATGCTCATCCCGCTCGGAGGCGGGAAGTGGGCCGAAATCTTAGTAGTCGTCGAGAAGGAAGTTCGGGAATACGATCTCGGCCTCGTTAAGGTTGTTGAGATCGACAGAAAACCCGTGTATGCTCTTCTTAAAGATGTTCATGATGAGGAAGAGGTTTATTACGAGATATCCAAGTTTATTGCATCTCTGATTAAGGAGGGAAAGTATACCAAGTCCGAGATTATTAGGGAGGTTTCGATCGTCTTCGGTATTGCCGAAGAGTATGCGGAGGGTATTCTTGAAAGAGTTATGATTGAGATGGGCGCTATAGAGGATGAGGGAATTGTTGTGGTTCCGTAAAGTTATTGCAATAGAAATTTCGAATAAAAAACGCAAATTTCATATTTATTGTAATACAAACTTTGTATTAGGGGATATGTATGAAAGCTAGTCTTTATGCTTTTTCTCTTAGGGGTATAGAATTCGACGAATTATCTGAAAAATTAGAAGAATTTGTTGAGAATAATCCGCCAGGAAACGAGGAAGTGACTGAAGGATTCTTGAACTTTGAATCCTTCTCGGATGACAAAGATTACTTGTATTTGGAGTATTTTTACTCAGATATATTCGAAAAGACCGATCCAAGAGGTATAGGCACATACGAAGTTCCTATAAGAGAAGTAATACCAGTTGCAGTTAATAAAGAACCTTTCATTTTATTAGTATTTACAGGAAAACCTAAACTGAGGGACCATATTCTTTCGTTATTACCAATTGAACCTCAAAATAGATCTGGGTTTGTTATATCTTCAGATTTTATAGAATTTGCAAAT
>JALWBF010000139.1:2169-5959 GCA_027016055.1 Archaeoglobaceae archaeon
AAGGTATTTGGAGACGAGATTGAACCTCGCGGCAGAAAGGGAAGACGTAGTGGCAAACATACGATAGTGGAAAGATATCCAAGTCCTGACGATAGGGAAAAGGATTTAGAAAAGAACGGCAAGGATTGGGTTTTTAGAGATTATACTGAGGTTACAGTAGCCTTAGAAGATCTTACTATAGATATGAGAATTTATCCCAGCGGGAAATATACCATAAATACAAAAGGTCAAGATAAGAAACTTCTTGCACCGTATATAGCTGAAGCACTAAAAATTTTAAAAGATGCCGAAAAGAGATACCACACCCTCAAGCAGTCGATCCAATAAGGTGTTAGTCTATGGCAAGAATGAAGATAAACCGTGAGATAGCGGAAAAAGCAATCCAATCCTTGCTTAAGATTGCATCTGAAAGAGGAGGTAAAAGGATTAATATTGAGAAATATACTCTGATACCAAAGGCTGTAGTTACAAACGACGGGTTACTTCTCGAGTTCACGAGATCTATTTCTAAATTAGTCGGATATACTGATATAGAGTCGGTTATAATAGATGTAATAGGACTACATACTAATAGAGCTACTCAACTTGAAATCTGCAGGACGGGTGAAGTAGTTTACGCTCCTGGAAGGAATAGAGACAAAAATAAGATCAAAGAACTAATAAAATTACTTGTGCAAGATGTATGAATCCCATGAAACATATATTTAAATCAACGGAAGGGTTTTTTGAGTTTCTTTCTATTTTCTTCCTTCTAATAACCATCGTTACTACTTTTCACAGAGTAAATTTAACTTCGAGTATTCTTAATGCATTTACGTACTTGATAAGCTTTATCCTACTGTATCTTTCAAAAAAATTTAGAAGATTCGTAATTCATCCTAAAGGATTAATTTATGTCAGGAGATGTACTACTTATAGCATATCTCCTCTAAATCCTGAATCAGAGACTCGATGGTGTGTAAATCTGAGTGAAATAAAAATAATCACTAGTAAATCCATAGAACTCAAGAACTTAAGTGTTGGCTCAATAGCACTCATAAGAGACAAGAACATTTTGAATAATGATAAATTTGAGCTAAATCGTAGCGATGAAGTTGGTAAGAATGTTTACATTATTATTCCAAAGGAGCAGGTAGCACTGGATATTAATTTCTCGATATCTCTTGAAATTGACTACAATGAAGAAATTGATGAACCTGTGCCATTTCTTGAGTATACTGTCAGATACAAATATAAGTGGATACCTATTGAGTTTTGGGATAGCAGAAGGATTACTTGACGTCTTCCTCGCACTAAAGTGCAAAGAGGATGTCAAAATCTGGAACCAGTAGCGTCCACATCTTTAAGACAAATATTTAATATATAAATTGAACATTCTCAAACTAAAATTTGTAATTATAAAAATCCACGAATAGTAATTGAGTCAATCAACCATTCATTCATATTCCAAAATATTTGGAATATGTCACCTGTGATGCAGATAAGCTTGGTTATGCACACAAAATCTATTAAGGTTTTGAACATTGGCTGATTTAGACTGAAGATTCTTCAAGATTTAATTAAAAATATTGAAGAATCTTCAAAAACAAACGTAAAAAGATTGATTTTACGTTTCTGTGGCCACATACCTAGAACCTCACAAAATGTCGCTAAGGAATCGCCATTTATGGCGGAGAGGAATTAGGGGAGGTGGGTAGGGGTGGAGGTTGGTTCGTATCAAAAACCTTTATAAACGATGTATCTTGGGAGGTTCGTTGCAGTGCCCGATGACACCAACCGAAAGCAATGCAGTCGTGAGACGGATGCGACGCCGGTTCCCCTATGGGGAACCTCCCCGCCAAACAGTAGATCGGAAAGTGTGTTGGTGCTTTTAAAACCCTTTAAATACCTCACACAGAAGCCTTATATATTACCAACACACCTTCCGAACTACTGCCAAAGCGGGGAGAAGGTCAGATCTAAGTAAATGAACTCGTATATCTTTCATATTTCTCGAAGATCTGGAAAATTGTGTCCACAACATCTGGACCATGAGCTGTGTCCACAGTGAAAGTTCCAGTTATCAACACGTATAGGATCTCAATTGTGGACACAAAACAGACGATTCAGATATATGGTTGCCGAAAAATCTCGCAATCTCGCAAATTTACAAAAATGGTGAATAAAAACAATTACCTCATCATCTTCTTAACCGCCGACTTAACGGCATCATACACAAGATTACCCAAGAACACACCGCAGGCTATTAACCCAACCAAATATAGATCGAACAAGCTCATTACTTCCACCTCACGACCTTATATCCTCTTTCTTCCAACAGCCTGACAATTTCCCTCTTGCTGACCTTTCCATCTATAACAAGCCTGATCACCGTTCTTCTGCCGAGCCGTCTGAGGATGAGATTGTCAAAGATCAGGTAACCTATAGCCGTCAATGCGAGCAGGAATCCCGCAACCTTGGCGATGGTAAAGCAAACGCCGAACAGATCAGGCATTCCCATCGACCTCCTTCAGCTTCTCCCTAATCTCCTTGAGCCTGTTCCTGAAGTGCTCGAGCAGATCGGCCGTCGGCTTATACTTCTCCTTGAATGCTTCGATTAGCTCCTCATCGCTCCTTGACAATAGATCCCCGATTGTGTAGATACCCAAGCTTCTAAAGATTGCTAGCTCGGTCTCATCCTCGGCTACCGTTTCAATACCTTTACGTCTAATCTGATAGCCGAACCATTCCCTCTGCTTCTCCTTAACTATCTTCTCAACGGCCTCCTGGATTTTTTCTTCTTCCATCTCAAGCGCCGGCTTCCTGTATCTGTAGATCAAGTAAAACGTAAGAATCGGCCAAAGCCATCCAGTCCAATATGTGAACTGAACGTAATATTCATCGACCGTCTGCTCTATATCTTCCCACGTTATCGGTCTCCTTTCAAGCTTTGCAAGCTTCTCCTTAAGCTTCTTGTTTTCTTCCCTCAACTTCTTGATCTCTTCCCTCAGAATCTCATTCTGCTTCCTCAAATCCTCAACCTGCTTCTGAAGAACTTTCACAAGCTCTTCAAGAGTCATGTTCGTTTGATTTGCCGGAGTAGGTGTCGGAGTTGGTGTCGGTGTAGGTGTAGGAACGGGAGTCGGTGTCGGAACAGGAGTAAGCGTTGGAGTCGGAGTTACGTTAACGCTCAGATTCGTTTGGTTCAACGTCTGATTGACTGCCGTCTCGTTTACCGTGACGTTCCCGGCAACAGCTAAACCAACCAACATAAGCAGGCTAAACAATATCAAAAGTATCCTCATATTTCTCAAACCTCCTTAACTCTTTTACAAAATCGTAAGGAGTAAACTGACCCTCACGAGCCTTCCGGCTCATCGGAGGACGAACCATAATTTTCTGACATCTCTGCATGTCGTGATAGTATGCGAAGGACTTACTCAAATATCTAAGCTCATGCGGCTCGATTTTGAGCATCTTTGCGATTTCCTCACTCCAAGAACGCTTAAAGAATCGCTCGGTCATTTGCTCAAGGACTACGGGATCGATATCCCGCCAACTTTGAAAGTCGAGAGTCCAAGCCAAATGCTGCGCTCTGCTTATCCTTGCGTATATCTGAAGTTGCGCTCTTGCCCTCGTTTGATACCTTACCAAACTATCAAGCATGTCCTTGCTTCTCGACGGAGCAAAGAGGTTCGCATCGGCAACGAAGAAGCTCAAAATACGATCATGCGGCATATCCTTCCAAGTCTCATAGATGGCGCTGAGATATATCAAGGAGCAAACAAAACGATCGAGAGGATCATCGACG
>JALWBF010000139.1:5969-7815 GCA_027016055.1 Archaeoglobaceae archaeon
GTAAAGGATCTTTTGGGCTGTCGTTTTCATGTATGCCGGAACTTTGTCACTCTCGAGTATGAGCATGAGTTCTTCCAAGCTGTCAACTTCCTGCAAACACTTCGTAAGCAACAAACGCTCAACCGATCCGCTTGGGAGAATCTTCGGAAGAAGATTAAGCAATTCTTTCTCAGTTAACCTGATCGGCTTGAAGAATTCCTCAGCTTCCGGATACTTTTCGATAAACTCTCGATATTTCGGAGTGTTCGGAGTATATGCTATGGTTCTGATAGGCTTTGGCTCAAGATCAAATACATCCTTTAAGATTTCAACCATATTCTTATCGTTATTCGGTAAATTCATGAAAATTCCTTCACATTTTGCCTCTAAGCTCGGTTCGATCTCTATGACTTTTCTCCCCTTTAAACAATCAATTTCCTTAAGAGTTTGGGCAAGAGTAGTCTTGCCGGATCCTGTAACTCCAACAATAGCCCTGTGCTTAACATTACTTGCGACCGGAACAAACTTCCCCTTTTTGTTTATTCCAACTGCAAGCTCTCCCAATTCCCTCGTTCTGTCTTTCACTTTGACTTTAGTATCGCTATCAGTTCCATAATACATCCTGAAAGTTGCAGATAGCATGAAAATCACCTCAAAATCAAATTTTGCCTCTAAGCTTGGTTCGATTCTTGTGACTTCTCTTCCTCTTTCTGTGACCTTTCTTCCTCCTTTACCAGCTTTTCAGCAGCTTCGAAAATCCCAAATAAGAACCGCTTTCTGATAAGACTTGCGTAAACTTTGCTCGGTAAAACCTTAATCGGATTATTCCCGATGACCTCAATGACTTGTAACTTTTCAAACGCTCTGACTATTTGTCTAACATACTCAACATTTTCTCTTTTATCATCTCCGTAGACCCATCTTGCAATCGCTCTGAGATCTGCCGGCTTGTCATGCTTCCTTGCAAAAATAGCCATGATTATTGCGCTCTTGATCTCACTCTCCCGATCAAACAGGCCCTCAAGTTCCTTGATGAAGTTCTCCTTTGATTCCTGAGCGTTTATCGACTTCTTTAGGTAAACTACGCATTTCATCAGCTTTTCGAGGGCATCTTCAAGAATTCTTAGCTTCTCACTCGGAAAAACAGCATTATGATACTCTTTAATATGCTCCTTGAACTCCCTCTCATAGTCAAGCGCTATCTCCACGAACTTGTCCCTAACCTCCAAACCCTTTCCAAGATACTCTAAGCTAACCTTACCGTTTGAGTTCAAACCTCTCACCTCCTTATGGTTACATTTCCATATTACAGCCGACCCCAGACCTCAAGGTCTAAATATCTTGAATCCGAGCTATCACCTCCTTTCAGCGGGAAGCCCGCTATAAGCATGAAAAATGATGGATTCACCTATGCTCTACCTCCTTTTCATTTTCTTCAAGATCTAATCCGAGAACGATCTTCTTATCCTGTATAGCCGACAGGACTTTTCTTGTCGTTCTCTCCCTCTCGGATTCAATTTGAACAAACAGCTTGCCGATCTTCTCTACCTTCTCGAGATTGTCCTCAAACATCCTGTCAAATCTCTCCTTGATCGGAACAATAGCATCCTCAGCAAACTTCCAGCCGGTCATTAGATACTCCTTCAGAACCTTATTCTCCTTCATGAGAGTGTCTATAGCCTTCTGCTGCCTCTCGACGAGGATCTCTCCGAGATTATCGACTTCCCACTCATAGAAATCGACATCAACAACTCCCTTCGCAGTCTCAACCTTCTCAACCCAAGTCGGCTTATCCGGAGGATAGCCTGCAATAACCCAAACGTTGCCGAAGCTCAAACGGGCATGCTTAGGGATAAAATGCTTCTCT
>JALWBF010000140.1 GCA_027016055.1 Archaeoglobaceae archaeon
GGAGTGGCGGTAGTAAGCCCCCTTCTGTTTCTAGGCGGCATTAGTCTGAGCGGCCTTACGGCCTTGCACCGGCGGGGTCGGCACGTTTCATCCCGCTTGGGTGACCTCATCCTTTCGGAATCATCGCATTTCCCCAAGCGGGTGTCGTTTCTGTGCCGTTGCCGCCCCTCTCGGGGCACCCCCTTGCGGGGGTCCGCCTTTTAACGGTGGGGGGACTTTCCTCCTCACGGGCAGCCGCCCACCGCCGCTCCCCGAATATAATAAAACTCGAGAGTTTATAACTCTTTGGTTTAAACGTTCATGTATATTTTCTCAATTTTTCCAATAACAGCGTTCCAGTTGTATTTTTCTTCCACGCTCCTTCTTCCCTTCCTACCCAACGATCTGGCTAATCTATCGTTCGTCGCAATCTTGAGGATCTTATCCGCTAAATCTTCAACATCGTAGAATATTAAACCGCCCTCCCTCGCTACATCTCTAACTCCGGCAGTATTCGAACCTATCACGGGAGTCCCGCAAGCCATAGCTTCGAGCAGGACTATTCCAAAAGCTTCGAGCCTCGATTGGGATGGAAGAACCAAAATCCTCGCCCTCTTTATAACATCGATCTTATCCTTCTCCGACAATATTCCTTTGAATTCAACATCGATCCCCAACTTTTCGGCGAGCTTCTCGAATCTTTGCCTATCTTCACCATCGCCAACAACCAAAAGCTTGATGGGCAACTCCCTTTGAACGATCTTCATAGCTTCAAGCAAAATCGGCAGGCCCTTATATTCAACCAACCTGCCAACGTAAACGATGTAATCATCTTTCTCATCGCAGAACTCGTATTTGCTGACATCTATCGCGTTCGGAACTATCTTCACGTCGAACTTGCTTAGGATCGGTGATGTCTTCGCGTAACTTTCGGTGGTTGCAATTATAACTTCCGCAGATTCGAGTATCGGAATCGTAACTTCCTCGTTTATCCTTTCTATTATCCTTCCGATCTTCGCCGGAATTCGTCTGCCATCTACTCTTTCCGGAATCACGACATCGTTATGATACGTAACGATATGAGGCTTCAGCTTTCTTTTAGCGATTTCCCTCGCAAAAAACGGTGATGGGATGTGGGAATGATAAACGTCCCCGCAAACCTTTGGAAACCTCAGCGGAATCGGTGAGTAGGGTATCGGAATTGAAGGAACCGTTCTGACCTTCACCGAATCGTCGAAGCCGGCTGAGGTTACAACTTCGACTTCGTAGCCTTTAAGCTTAAGTTTTAAAGCGAGATTCCGAACGTGAACTTCCACTCCACCTATGTGCGGTGGATAGTATGGCGTTGTGAGGATAACCTTCATTTGGCAAGCCAAAGTTCATTAATTTTATCTATCTTACGCATTCATTGTGCTCCGTGAAACCGCTCAAGTTTATACTTCTGATGGGTCTCGTGAGTCTGCTCGGCGATATTGCATATGAAGGAGCAAGAAGTGTTCTGGGTCCGTTTCTTGCCACGTTGGGCATCAGCGCCTTTACGCTTGGATTCATCATAGGCTTTGCCGAATTCGCTGGCTATGGACTTAGGCTTGTTTCGGGATACATGGTCGATAGGAGTCGAAGGTATTGGCTCGCAACATTTCTCGGCTACGGTCTAATTTTAGCAATTCCGCTGCTCGCCTTAGCTTACGACTGGAGAATTGCGGCAATTCTAATTATCCTCGAAAGGCTTGGAAAAGGCATTAGAACTCCTGCAAGAGATACAATTCTGTCCTTTGCAACCAAAAAGGTGGGAAGGGGTTTGGGATTCGGAATTCATGAAGCCATGGATCAGATCGGAGCGTTCTTGGGACCTATCGTTATCTTTGTAGCTCTATACCTCGGCTTGGGCTACCGTTTCGGCTTCGCTATTTTGGCGATACCGTCCATTTTATTGCTTGCGGTTTTAGCCTATGCATTCATTCATGTTCCGAATCCTCAAAAGTTTGAAGAGAGGACAATTTCAAGACCGGGTAGGGTTTTCTGGCTTTACCTAATTTTTATATTTTTAAGCGTAGCTGGATTCGTAAACTTTCAGCTGATCTCCTATCACTTCAAGCTTGCTAAAATCGTTGGTGACGATTTGATCCCGATTTTCTATGCGATGGCGATGGGTGCGGATGCCGTGTTCGCGTTGGTAGTCGGTAAACTATACGATAGGATCGGATTTAAGATTCTGGCTATTACACCCCTTTTAACGATACTCATACCCTTAGCGTTTTTCAATCCCATCGCTGTCGTCTTCTACGGCTTGGTTATGGCTGCGCACGAAACCATTATGAGATCCGCCGTGGCCGATCTCGTGGAAATAAGCAAAAGAGGGACGGCTTACGGATTACTTAACCTGATATACGGACTCGGTTGGTTTTTCGGAAGCTCGGCGGTCGGATTCCTTTACGATGTATCGTTAAATCTCGTTTGGATCTACGTAATCTCTACGGAGATCTTGGCTACCGTCGCAGTTACTTTGATGATATACTGCATCAATCGACCCTAAACCTCAACACCCTAACCACATTTCCGTTAACTCTTATCAGAATCGTGTATGTCCCCTTCGCAAGCCTTCCTAAGTCGATGGTCTTGCTATACTTCTGCAAAACTTGAACGCAAACCGTTCCCGGCTTAGGCGGAGTATAGCTAAAATCTATGGTTACGGTGTTTCCTTCGATCTTCATCCCCTCAAATTTAACCTTATGACACGGATTCGGGAGCTCGAAGAATACTATAACCTTGTAATTGCCGTCGATCTTCATAACCACAGCCTGCTTAAGATACGGCATCGATGACAACCTAACTGGCGTCGTCGGTATCGTTTGGTTCGTTTCGTTGTGCTTAACGCTTGCACATCCTATCAGCAACAGTGCCACTGCAACGATCAGCAATCTTTTCATTGTAACGAATTCGCAAAGCGAAGTTAAAAATATTCCGAATTGTAGTGAAGATAGAGTATGCTGAACGTTAATAAGCCCAAAATTAGAATGAGCCTATTTATAATCGCGTTATCCGATCTGAAAAGACCCAATGCAATCTTACGCTTCGAAAATGGATAAAGCGGAGCGAACGCTTTGTATGTCAGTAGATCCCCCAAGATGTGCAGTATTATCCCACCGAAAGCACCCAGAAATCCGGCTTCGAAGCTCAAACCCGACATCTTAGCCACCCAGCCGAAAGCTAAGCCGACGATAAGTCCGAAGAAGACGCTGTGGGTCCATTTTCTATGGGCTATTCCGAGCTTTAAATCGACATCCGGAAAAGTTGAGAACACCAAGGCTATTATTGCCGTAATTAGTGCTTTCGAGTCCCAACATTTCAGTAAACTCATGACGATTGAAATTACCATCAGCGAAAATCCTATGTGTCCCTCGCGATGCATAGGATTCATTCAGCTTAGGTTTTATTATCGATTCCGCAATCTATTTTTTACCTGCAGAAAACTGAAGGTTATGACGGACGAACTTAAATCTCTTTTAAAGAAGCTCAGCGATGCACATGGTATAAGCGGTTACGAAGACGATATAAGGGAAATAATCAAAGCGGAGCTTGAGGATTACGTGGATGAGATCAAGGTGGATAGGCTTGGCAACGTAATATGCATCAAAAACGGAAGCGAATTTAAGGAGATGGTAGCCGCGCACATGGATGAGATAGGCTTTATGGTTAAATACATCGACGATAAAGGTTTCATTCGCTTTACACCTATCGGCGGTTGGTTTGATCAAATAGCGTTGGGACAGCGAGTTGTTTTGCACGGGAATAAGGGAAAGGTTTACGGAGTCATAGGCTGCAAACCTCCTCATTTGATGAAGGGTGATGAAAGGAAGAAGGTTGTGGAGATGAAGGATATGTTCATAGATGTCGGCGCAACTTCGAAGGATGAAGTCCTCGATATGGGCATCGAAATCGGAACCCCCATCACCATCGACAGGGAACTTGTAGAGCTTGGAAAGAGCAGGGTAACCGGCAAAGCTCTCGATAATAGAGCCGGAGTTGCGATGATGATACAGGCGTTGAAGGAAACCAAGAGCGATGCAACCATATACGCTGTTGGAACAGTGCAAGAAGAAGTCGGCTTGAAGGGTGCGAGGGTTTCAGCGTTCACAATAGAGCCGGATGTTGCGATAGCTACGGATGTTTGCATAGCCGCCGATTATCCCGGAGCGGAATCCGCCCATATGGATGTGAAGGTAGGCAATGGTCCGGCCATAACGATTGTGGATGCAAGCGGGAGAGGTCTTATAGCTTCGAAGAACGTTTTGAGATGGCTTAGGGAAACCGCGGAGAAATACGATATACCTTATCAGCTCGAAGTCGCTGAAGGCGGAACTACCGATGCAACGGCTATACATCTCACAAAATCGGGGATCCCTACCGGAGTCATCAGCGTTCCGGCACGATACATCCACAGCCCCGTTGAAGTGATAGACTTGGAAGACCTAAAGAACGGAGCTTTGCTCATAGCAAGAGCTTTGGAAAGGGCTGAGAAATATTTTAAATAATTTTTTTGCGACTTTTAACCATGCTTGAATTGAACGGTGTGCAGGTGGAAGATACGTATTGCGAGGCTTTTGACGGCATATACGTCAGATTGATAGTTACCGCAAAGCACAGATGGCTGCTTGAGAAAGCAGTTTATGGTGCTACAGCTTTGCCGAGCACCGTCTTCGGAGAATCGGAAGCCGGTATAGAGAGATGGCTAAATCCGACCGAAACGCCGGACGGCAGAATCGGAGCGTTAATTCAGATATGGGTTCCGAAGACGAAGAAGTTTATGGATGTTTTGATGAGAGAAACGAGCAAGAGGATCAGGCAAGGAATTTTGGTCGTTCCGACCACAAGGGTTTTCAACGCTTGCGAGAGCGAAAACAGGATAGATGCGGAAATAAACGTTGGAAGATGCGGGGACGGTTACGAATGGTTTGAAAGGAGATGGAACAGAGAAGTTATAGTAGTTCCAATAATGTTCGGCGAGTTCGTTATCGAGCGTTATTTGGGTTATGCGGAAGGTGTTGCTGGAGGAAACATCTGGTATTTCTGCGAAAGCGAGGAATCGGCTTTGGAAGTTGGAGAAAGGGCTGTTGAAGCCTTAAAGGATGTCGAAGGTGTTATAACTCCGTTCGATATCTGTTCGGCCGGCTCAAAGCCGGAAACGAAGTTTCCAGAAATAGGTCCGACAACGAACCATCCCTACTGCCCGACGCTTAAGGGTAAGATTCCAGACTCGAAGGTGCCGGAAGGAGTTAAGGCAATTCCGGAGATAGTCATAAACGGCGTAAGCTTGGAAGCCGTAAAGAAAGCTATGGCGATATGCATAAAGGTTGGAACGGAAGTTGACGGTGTTGTTAGAATTTCAGCCGGAAACTACGGCGGAAGGTTGGGCAGATATAAAATTTATTTAAGGGAATTAATAGATAAATATTTATAAATTTCTAAAAATTTTAAAATTAAGATTTCCTATCTTTTTTGATCGCTCTCTTTATTTCCAAATCCCAGCTTCTCCTAACGTATTCTCTGCCGAGCGATTTTCTATAATTTGCCCTAAGCTGAGCGTTCGCAAGCTCTTCGAGCAGACGTTCGAGCTGTTCGTCTTCATCCTTAACTTCCTCGGACATAAATCATAATAAATCATGTAGATTTATCTACTTTGCGGTCGACCCAAATGATAAAATTATAATAACATGTAAATTAATATTGTTATTTGATGATTTATATATTATGTAAATACCAATCAATAATAACAAGATAAACACAAATACCCAAGGCTTAATTCTTAGAGCCTTGCTTGGAGTTAAATCGTGTCCATATGCCATTTTTGGACACATCTTTTAAATAATGTTTTCACATAAAGACTCGATAAAAAGAAAGTCATAGCTTGTTTCGAAAAGTGGGGCATAACACTTTATCTTCTTCAGTAAAAAATGGATCTGAGACAAGACTATTTCAAGAATTCTAAACGAATTTGAAACGTATGGTATCGTATCCGGTAAAGTTATAGGAAGAGGAAGAGGCAAAGGCGATTGCATGCTTAAAAGAGTCTTTCCAGTAATCCCTTTACTTTTAGTTGTGCAAACAGCATCAGCACAAGTTGTGAAAGTGGATGTAAATCCGCAAACGTTGCTCCCGAACGACATCGCAAATCCCATCAAAATCACTCGGATCGACTCAAAAGCTTGTAATGCTTTGCACGTCTGAGTATCTCATCCTTCCTCCGTTTTTCTGCAAAATGAATGTCAAGTGAATGGTGTTGCGTAAGCTTGGCTTTCTGTTTGATTTCTGTCGTGATCAGCCTCTCTACATCCTTAGATGGAGGATTTTCCGTAAGAACGAGCAGATCGACGTCGTGAGCTCTGCTTATATCTCCGCTGGCAATGCTACCGACCAAATATATTTCCGCATCTTCAAAGGCATCCGCTATGCACTTGATAACCCCGTCGATCCATCTATGCCAATTTTTCAGGTTTTCCTCTCTCTTTCTTAGTCTTAGATCCAAATACTCCTCAATCTTCCTACCCGTGATAGCCCTATAGGATGCCTCAATTATGAAGGATGCGACGATTAGGCAGATGAAGACAATGAGATTCTTCATGTTGGTTTCAGCCATTCTGTATAAAAGTATGGAGAGAGCTACAAAGGTTAACACCGCACCTATTGCCGGAATAACGGGATTCAGCTTGACTTTATCACGAAGCTTCAACGCTGCAATGTTCACAAAGAGAAATATGAGCAAAAATCCTCCGCTACCGGCAGTCGATATAGACACTAGGCTCGCGATGTTCGCAAATATTAGGGAAAGAAGGCTTATTATAAGCAAACCTTCGTAAGCCTGCTTCCATAGCGGCTTCTCGACAGCTTCGGGAAGTTGTCCGTATTTCGCCACCATGTAGCTTGCCCTTGCAGTTCCGTAAAGCGTTGCGTTTATCGCTGAACTCGTTGACGCAAGAGCTGCGAATGTTATGAGCCAAAAGCCAGCTTCACCTAACGAAGGCTTCGCGGCAACAGCTAACGCGTAATCCCTCGCCTTGATTATCACATCATACGGCAAGTTTCCGACCGTAACGAATGCGACCATCACGTAAACGGCTATAACAAGCAGAACGGAAGCATAGAACGCTTTAGGCAGAATCGAAGGATCTTCGACGTCGCTTCCCGTATTGGCTATGAGCTCGAAACCCTCATAAGCAAGAAATATTATCATTCCGCCCGCAACTATGCTTACCGGATCAGCCCATTTCGATGGCGAAAGTCTGGTTAAATCCACAAAAGCCATGCCGGCTCCGGCTACTATCAGCAGAATAGCTAACTTAAATGCTACGAGCAGATCTTCCGTTTTACCGCTTATAACAGCCCCCATTGCATTTATTACGGTAAATAGAACTATAACAAACGTTATCATCAGATGTTTTGCCAATGCATGATTAATAGGGAAAAGATTCGCTCCATAGCTACCGAATGCGTAGGCGTATAGGGATATCATGACGATGTAACTTGCCAAAAGCAATACGTTTAGCGTGCCGGAAAGCAATCCGGTTCCGTATGCTTTAACTATGAATTCTATCGTCCCTCCTTCGCTCGGATACCTAACGGATAATCTGGCGTATGAATAGGCTGTAGTCAGCGCTATGAGACCGGCTAAAAGAAAGGCTATTGGGGCGGCACTTTTGGATAGCTGAATGCTTAAACCCAAAACTGCAAAGATGCCACCGCCGATCATTCCTCCGACGCCTATGCTGAAAGCCTCCCAAAAGCCAATCCTTTTCCTCATACTACAGCCTCTATTTC
>JALWBF010000141.1 GCA_027016055.1 Archaeoglobaceae archaeon
TTACTTCGGAGGAATGGCCGCAAGCGCAAACTACGCTTGGTGCAACAGACAGATAATAACGCATTGGGTTAGGGAGACATTCCAGAAGGTGTTCAGGATGAGCGAGGAGGACTTGGGAATGGAGCTGGTATACGATGTTGCACACAACATAGCTAAGTTCGAAGTGCACAAAGTTGATGGCAAAAAGAAGAAGGTCTGCGTCCACAGAAAGGGTGCAACAAGAGCTTTTGGTCCCGGACATCCAGATGTTCCAAAGGATTACAGAGACATCGGACAGCCGGTGCTGATTCCGGGTTCGATGGGAACTCCAAGTTATGTGCTCATCGGAACCGAAAAGGCTATGGAGGAAACCTTCGGCAGCACTTGCCACGGGAGCGGTAGAGTTATGAGCAGGGCTGCCGCTAAGAGAAAGCTCAGAGGAAATGTCGTTAAGCAGAACTTGGAAAGAAGAGGAATTTACGTCAGAGCTACCCACGGAGCTCTGTTGGCTGAGGAGGCGCCGGAAGCTTATAAGTCGAGCGATGATGTTGTAGATGTCGTGCACAGGGCAGGGATATCGAAGCTCGTTGCAAGGTTGCTACCTCTGGGCGTAGCCAAAGGTTAACTTAGCTCTTTGGCTTTTTCCTCTATTTTTTCCACTGTTAAATGCTTTTCAACTCTTACAATGCCGTAGTATTTCTCTATTTTCTTTTTAATTGGTTTTAGAATGATTCTATCACCTTCAACCGTCAGCTCAAATTTCTTTGATTTAATCTTATTCCTAACTTCAGCTGGAATGTATATCCTCCCTGTGGATCCATGGACACAATCATACCAATTTTTGAAGTTTCCAAAATTTAATTATTTTGGAGCAATCTGTTATATATCCCAACGTTGATGAGACTTCGATGGGGAGAAAGTTGAAGTTCGACGTATACTTCATAACGGACTCAAGCTTCGGCTGGACGCATGAGCAACTTGCCGAAATGGCATTGAAGGCGGGAATAAGGGTTATACAGTTCAGAGAGAAGAAGATGAGCACGAAGCGTATGTTCGAAATAGCAAAAAGGCTGAGAAAACTTACGGAAGATTACGGTGCAACTCTGATCATCAACGATCGTGTCGATTTGGCTCTAGCCGTCGATGCCGATGGCGTTCACGTTGGACAGGACGATCTGCCGGCCGAAGTAGTTAGGGAAATATTTGACGGAATAGTAGGAGTTTCCGCGCATACGGTTGAAGAAGCAAGGAAGGCTGAGAGGTATGCGGATTACTTGGGCGTAGGGCCGATCTTTGCAACCAAAACTAAGGAGGATGCGAAGGAGCCGATCGGAATTGAGGGATTAAGGAAGATAGTTCAGTCCGTATCGATTCCCGTCATCGCAATAGGTTCGATAAATCGAAATAACGTTCTTGATGTGCTTAAAACAGGAGTTGCCGGAGTTGCTGTTATATCTGCCATAGCAAAAGCAAAGAATCCGGAAGAAGAGGCTAAAAAATTGCTCGAAATCGTTAGAAATTATTTCTCCGATTCTTCAACCTCAGCTTCCTCGTAAATTCCGATTAAGGCTATGAGAGCTGCCGGAATAGCTTGCTCGGTTGCGAACGTTATGTATGGGGCCAAATCTATCACGTAATCCGCAAGCCTGAAAACACCCTTCGGAATACCGACTCTGCTTCCTATGAACACCACAACCTCCTTAGCATACTTCAAATCCTTCTTAAGCCGATCCTTAACGTCCGCTATCTGCTTGCCGGTTGGATCGGTAACTATCAGCACGTAATTCTTTCTCCTCTTGTCTCTCGCAGTTTGATATAGATCATGAACGTAAACCGGCACCTCCCTTACTTCTCTACTGTAAGCCTTCTTCTGAATTTCAAGCCTCGTCCATCTACCCTTTCTAACGCCCTTCAGAAAAGCTTCGAGCTCAAAAGCGTCGACGTAGCCGAACGGTGCTATTATAAGTTCTTTAACCTCGAAGGATTGCGCGGCTCTACCGATCCTTTCACCCATCTCCTTGGCTGCACTGATGTCTTCCAAGTATGGCAGTTGAACTATCGATATCTTCTCAAGCAACTTTCTCGCGTCTACCTTTTCCGGCGTATACTTCTTCCTCTCCTCGCTTCCATCTATAACCCCGATGTATGCGGTATCCCCGATTATTTCAACGTAAATCGCCTTTTCAGGAAAATCCAAGTCCACATCGGCATCGGTAAGCTCCTTTATTCTGGCTCCAAGCTTTACGTTAACGTCCGTGCTCGTGAAGTTGTGCTTCTTTCCCCTCCTCTTAGTTCTTATCGCGAACGTTTTGAATTCTCCGGCAATCTTAACGATCTCT
>JALWBF010000142.1 GCA_027016055.1 Archaeoglobaceae archaeon
AGCCGTAGAGTTCCGTCATATACGCCACGGCGTAATCGTAGTTATTAACGAGCCATCTGATCTTATTTGCGAGTTCCTTCGGATCGTTCGGCGGGACTGTCATGTCGGGAGCGAATTGGTAGAGTTCCACGAGTCTCGGAGTTCTACTGCCAATAATGGGCTTCAAACCGCCCATAGAAAGATGAAGAATTCCGCTTACGGCATAGGCACCTTTTCTGTCCTTATAAGGCAGGACTATGGCATCTGCCAGAGCTACGACCCTCAAGATCTCATCGCTCGAAAGATACCGCTCAATTACGATAGTTCTGTATTCGGTCTTCTTCACAACCAATTCATGCAACTCCTGATCCCTCGGCTCGCCAGCCAATAGAAGCGTAAACTTCATGTCTTCGATGAGCTTCAGAGCTTCGAGAAGAACGTCGACTCCCTTATCCTTCCTTAAGAATCCCGGAATTGCGAGGATAATCCCCCTAAAATTATCCTCGTTCAATCCAAGGCTTTTTGAAAGAAACCCTTTTGTATAGCTTAAATACGGATTTATCAGAGTTCCGTGGGGGATTCTGAAAAGTCGTGAAGTATCGACGTTCTGCATCTGGAGTTCGAACTCCTGAAGGTTGCTGTGAACTATAACGGCATCGACGTTGTTCAGCGAAGCCTGAAACCTCAAAGCAAAATCCCTTTCCGAATTCGGATGATCGACCGTATGCATGGTTATAACTGTTTTTTTAGCGAGTCTTTCCTCTTTAGCCCTCATCAAAGCATCTATAACGTGCTTACCTTCGCCGAATATACCGTATTCATGCTGAACGTGCAGAACGTCAACTCCTCCGACTTCGGCAAGCTGGGAAAGAAGATTCGAATAGCTCTTCTCCGAAGGCTTGAAGCACGGAATAACCTCAACACCGAGTTCGTCTTCGTATCTTTCCTTATACGCCTCATCTGTCGAAAAAACGTAGATCTTGAGTTCGGGACTTAAGGAGCGGAGAGCGGATATTAAGAACTTCGTATACTCAGCAATTCCGCAGTGAACCGGAGGATACCTCGAAATGAAACCGATTGTGGTCATTATAAGTATTATCGAAATGATAATTAAAAATTTTATCGTCGCCTTTCGAGGAACGATCTTATTTCCTTCCTTGCATATTCCGATGCCGAATGCAATGAGATCGTATTTATTCCGTATGCAAGGGCGTTAAACTCGTTCATCTCAAGCTGGTTGTAGAAAAACTTTTTTCCTGACGATATCGCTTCAAAGCTGAAGCGGGATATCTTTTCGGCTAACTCCTTCGCGGATTCCTCAAGCCTATCCTTCGGAACGACTCTGTTGACCAATCCCCAGTCCAAAGCCGTTTTGGCATCTATCATCTCTCCGGTTATCGCCAACTCGAAAGCTCGCTTGACGCTTACGTTTCTGCTCACGAACACTACCGGAGTGAAGCAGAATACGCCGAGCTTTATCCCCGGAAGTCCGAATTTGGCATCTTCGCTCGCAACTGCTAAATCGCAAACTCCCGCGACTGCATATCCTTCCACCTCAGCTATCACCGGCTGAGGCAATTCCCTTATAGCCCGCATAACGGATCCGCATAGCTCGAAATGTCTTTTAACTTCCATCGGATCCTTCAGAAGTTCGCTCAAGTCGTGTCCGGAACAGAAGTTACCCCCGCTACCGCGGATTATTACAACCTTTATCGATTCATCCTTGGAAACGTCGGATAGAATTTCCTTCAGCCGTATCAGCATTTCGAAATTCAAGGCGTTCCGTTTTTCCGGACGGTTTAAGGTTATATATCCCAGACTTCCATCCCTATCGAACAGAACGCTCATGCTATGAGATATCACTTCGCATTTTTAAAGCTAATCGAAAAGCTCTCCCAGGTGGTTAAGTATGTAGTCCGGTCTTCCGAACTTCTTAATCTCATCATTAAGATCGTTTACGGTTGTAACTCCAGAAAGGACGAGCAAAGTTTCAGCGCCTATCGATCTTCCGGCTTGGACGTCTATTTCGATCTGATCTCCTACCACTACAACGTCTTCAGCTCTTAAGCCCAAGATCCGCAAGGCTTCCTTCATTATCACTTCTGAAGGCTTTCCTATCACGACATCGGGCATCCTTCCCGTCATCCAGTAAAGCGCTCCGATTATCATTCCCGTTCCGGGAATCGGGCCATCTTCGCCGGGAAAGATTCTGTCCGGATTGGTTGCTATATATCTGATCGATTCGTTCAAGCATAGCCTTAGGGCTTTCGTCATTATCTCGTAGCTTATATTTCTGTTCGAACCGACAACCAAGTATTCAGCATCTTCGTAATCC
>JALWBF010000143.1 GCA_027016055.1 Archaeoglobaceae archaeon
GCAGGCCAAAAAGATCCACAGGGATAATGGCCCTTGGGACCATCGCCTTAACGCCCGGGGGCAGCTTTGGCAGAGGATGAATTGACGGATCGTTTTCTTTTACCGCCCTGATGGCCAGTTCAAGCCTTTGAGGATCAATATTAAAGGTGCGGGGATCGATATCCACAAAGACAGAAGTTGCACCAAGTAGCTGGATTACCTCGGCAGTGGCAATAAATGTAAAGGGGGTGGTGAAAACAGCGTCCCCTGGCCCGATTCCCCATGCCATGAGTGGCATGAGAAGCGCGTCCGTGCCGGATGAAACGCCAACGCAGTGTTCAGCACCCGTGTATTCGCAGAGCCGTCTTTCCAGTTCCTTTACTTCCGGACCAAGAATATAGCGGCCGTGATGCAGAACCTGGTGTATGTTTTTTTCAAGCTCCGGCCTGATCTGATCCTGCTGGGCTTTCAGGTCAATAAATTGAACGTGAGTATCCTCTGAATCCTGGGTTATCCATTCTATGGCCTCAGGTACAGAGCATGTATCAATCATTCCCAGGGTATCGAACCTGGCATCATTGGTTACTATTCTTTTTTGTCCGTGAAGATGGCTAAAAGAAACGGCTATCTGCGCATCCTCAAGATCAAATGCTTTCTTTATGACCTTATCTTGTTCAAAGGAATAATTACTCAAGAGAGATACGTCTTCCAACAGCAAGAGCAGCAATTGTTTTGCAAGCTCTTTTGCTCTATTTTCCAATGCACCTTCCTTTTTGAGTTGATTAACCAGTACGTATTCAATTATTCCCAGGCTCGAAGCAGAAAGCCACAGTAGAACGTCAAGGACTCGACTCGTTTCTATTAGCCGGTCTATTTGCTCGTAATTTCCACGCTTTAACCAGAGATCAAGAACAATATTTACATCCAGGAGAAGGTGTTTCATTTTCCGTATTTTTCCTCAATGTGAGAATGCCAGACAGCCTTGTCATGGTTTGAATTACTTGCGGGCCTGGGGTGGGCGTATTCTCCAAGTATGGCGTCGATACGATCCCTTAGTTTCGTTTTTGGGGCCTCAGCCTTCTCAAATTCATCATCCGAAACAAATATTTTTATTTTGACCCGTTTAGTTTTAAGTTTTAAGGGCTGAAGCGGAATGAGTACACCATCCTTGAAAATAGTCTCTATTTGCATAATATGACCTTTCCTTTTTCGAGTTTGTACCTGTCTCCTGTATGAGGACATTCATCACTTGGCGCCTTAGTGTCTTTGCGTGACCGTTTCTGCAATTGCCACAATCTGCTCGTCCTGGAGATAAGCGTGCATTGGCAGGCTGAATATCCTCCGGGCACTGTCCATGGCCACGGGCATGTCCTGGGGCTGATAGCCAAGATACGCAAATGCTGTCTGAATGTGCAGAGGCTTTGGATAATAGATCATGCTGGGGATTCCTGCATCCTTCAAAGCCGCCTGAATATCACCGCGCTGTTTTTCGGTTTTTGCAAGCATGGAATACTGTGCCCAGGCCGATCTGAAATCCTCCGGGATGTGGGGAGGGATGATTTCGGCCTTTTTGTCGGCAATCAACCCGGTGTATCTTTCTGCAACCTTCTGTTTTGCGTCAAGTTCATTATCGAAGATATCAAGTTTGGTAAGGAGAATCGCCGCCTGCATGGTATGAAGCCTGGCATTGAGACCTGTTCTTATATTATCATACTTGTCCTTACCCTTGCCATGCACACGGATTGATTTAAGTGCTTCTGCCAACTGGTCATCGTCGGTAAAGATAGCTCCGCCATCACCGTATCCGCCGAGGGGTTTGGCTGGGAAGAAACTAGTAGCCGTAGCGTGTCCCAGTGTTCCGGATCTTTTACCCTTGTATTCACTTCCAAACCCCTGGGCACTGTCCGAAAGCACCTTCAAATCATATTTTTTTGCCAGTTCCATTATGGGATCATAATCAGCAGGCAGGCCAAAAAGATCCACAGGGATAATGGCCCTTGGGACCATCGCCTTAACGCCCGGGGGCAGCTTTGGCAGAGGATGAATTGACGGATCGTTTTCTTTTACCGCCGTGATGGCCAGTTCAAGCCTTTGAGGATCGATATTAAAGGTGCGGGGATCGATATCCACAAAGACAGGGGTTGCGCCAAGTAGCTGGATTACCTCGGCAGTGGCAATAAATGTAAAGGGGGTGGTGAAAACAGCGTCCCCTGGCCCGATTCCCCAGGCCATGAGTGGCATGAGAAGCGCGTCCGTGCCGGATGAAACGCCAACGCAGTGTTCAGCACCAGTGTATTCGCAGAGCCGTCTTTCCAGTTCCTTTACTTCCGGAC
>JALWBF010000144.1:0-346 GCA_027016055.1 Archaeoglobaceae archaeon
AAGGTCTTCCGGAGCGCTAACGAATTTGAATAGCTTTTCGCAAGCCTTAGCGGTCTGCTCATCCCTAGTTCTCGTGCTCAAAATCGCCGAAATCAAAATTTGGAAGGGATTCAGATTGCGCTTGAGAGAATAAACCGGTGCATTTCTCTTCTTAGCTTCTTCTTCCATTATATCCAGCAGATCCTTCCAGCTCAGATCTGCGATAGCAGTTCTTCGCATGCTTCGATTATCCTCTTGTTTGCATCCTTAATAGCCTCAAGCGGGCTTTTGCTTCCATCCGTTCTAACGAAAAGCTCGGGTTCGCCGGTTAGGGGATGCGGAATGTGATACTTTGCAATTATAACGC
>JALWBF010000144.1:356-1784 GCA_027016055.1 Archaeoglobaceae archaeon
ATCCTGAACGTTCGAAACGTGCAGAATTCCAATCAGACTTCTCGCGAGTTCCCTGTCATGACCTATTTTCCTCGTGAGCTTCACTATGGCTACCGTGTTCTTAACATCAATAACCTTCCCAACTACTACATCCCCTTTCTCAAGCTTGGGGATCCTGTTTATCGGCTCGATTCTAACGGTTCTGCCTTCAATAATCAACCTTCCGGCTACGTTCGCGTAAAGCTCTCCGTTCTCCTCATAAACACCTTCCCCAGCCTCGAACTCCTCAACGCAACCGATTCTATCCCCGGGCAAAACGAACATTTACAACCTCCTCAATCTGTAAACTTCGACGGCAATCCATTTAAATTCTTTTTCGTGGAACGAGTAAGTTCTCTTGAGGGGTATTTTATACCGCCACAGATGGGTAATCTCAAATCCTCTTTCTGCACAAGCACTCCTTATGAACCTCTCGCTTCCCGCGGAATGGATCGTATAGATCACGTTCGCTATCTCCATGGCTTTAAACAAAAAAGGTCTGTCCGCATGCCTCCTTTGAATGCCGAATGGCGGATTCATTATCACCGTGCACCTACGCTTTATCGTTACATCTTCAACTCTGCTCAAAACGAAATCCGCTTGAATTCCAACTTTCTCAGCGTTCTTCCTCGCAATCTTCAGAGCTTCCAAGTCTATGTCGAAGCCTACTGCTTTAGCATCGAGCAGAGCTGAAGCTATCGTTAATATGCCCGTTCCGCATCCCAAATCAACCACAAAATTTAGATCACCCATGAGTTTTGCCGTTACGACTATTTCCGATGCAAGAGATGGCGGTGTTACGTATTGCTCAAGCTCTATCTTGGGATTTCTGAATCCTTCTAATTTCTCCAAGATTATTGCCAACTCTTTTTTCATATCTCTTCAGGCTCTCATAGCCTTGGGCACGTATATGCATCTAGGCTCTGCTGCAAGATAATCGCCTGTCATAGCGTAAGCTCTCGCCCTACTTCCGCCGCATATAAACCTATACTCACACTTCCCGCACTTACCCTTAAGCTTGTTCGGATCCTTAAGATCTCTGAATATCGGCGAGTTCATGTAAATTTCCTTTAGCGTCTTTTCCCTAACGTTTCCGGCTACTATTGGCAGAAATCCGCTCGGATAAACCTCTCCTATATGGCTTATGAAGAACATACCTCTGCCGTCCGTAATTCCCGTCATCCTTCTTATTCCGTCCGCTAAGCTTCTTCCGTGCGCGCCTGCAACTATCTTCTTGTCCTTCTTATAGTTATCTAACCCCAGCTCCCTCTTTATTTCTTCAAGCATCTCCTTAAGCTTGAAATAAGTTTCGCCCAACTTCAAATCGTATATTCCGTGATCCCTCATGTATTCTATCCTTCTCAGATGGCAGGCTGCGGAGCTTTTAACGTTCAAAGGAGTCTCCTTGCT
>JALWBF010000144.1:1794-2284 GCA_027016055.1 Archaeoglobaceae archaeon
TCATTTCCGCTTTAGCCCTTCCGGTGGGGACTATGAAGAAGACGTCCCACAAGGTTACTTCGTTCTCGATGCAGATCTTCATTATGTTCGGCAGATCGAATATGTTGAACGTGGTAACGGTTGTATTTATCTGCCTCGAAATTCCGACATCCTTTGCATCCTTCAGAATTCTCAAGCTCGTTTCGAACGTTCCGGTTTTACCCCTGAAGTAGTCGTGAATTTCGGAATTGCTTCCATCTAAGCTTATGGCGATCCTCGCAACTCCTACCTCTTTCATCTTCTCTATCTTATCCTTCGTCGCAAGCTTGGTTCCGCTGAAGGCAATAGCAACCCTTATCCCCTTGGAAGTGGCATATTCGAGAATTTCGAAGAGATCCTTCCTCATCAACGGATCTCCGCCGGTTATTATGAGAAGGGGATAGGGCTGACCGAATTCCAGTATCTGATCCACAACCTTAAAGGCTTCTTCCGTGGTAAGTTCATCCGGATG
>JALWBF010000145.1:0-6517 GCA_027016055.1 Archaeoglobaceae archaeon
AAGGCGCTGGGTTAAGGGGAGGTTTACGGAGAGGAGCTTGAGAATTGCTACAATTTGATGCCGGCTGTTCTGAGAAATAAGGAGTGCGAAGAGGTTGACAGCGTTGAATTTTTGGCTGTTAAGGTCTACGATTTCGAGATATTGGATGTCAGAAGGATAAGATCGATAGATGAAGCGGAGGATGAGGTTGTAATACCGCTTAAGGAGGGAAGAGAGATTTACGGAATAGATGCGAAGGGGAGAAGGGTTATGTGCAAGTTATAGCTTTGAAAGTCTTCCGTCGGGCAGTATCTTAAACCTCTCAAAACCGGGCTTTATCTCCCTTGTGATGCTCTCCTCAACACCTATGATGTAAATATCTTCTCCGAAATCCAACGGCTCCTCCTCTTTTACAATCCTTATCACTACATCGAAGAACCTCTCTATGATCCTCGTTATCGTGTATTCGTATAGACCGTAGGGGCTTAGGGAGATCAGTGTGATGTTTTCCGGCAGTATATCGACGATCCTTATAAGGTTTTTCAGCAACCTTCTACCATAGATTGCGGACATGAGATAGAATCCGAAGAGCAAGACGATGTCGTTCTCTCTAAGTTTGCTCACGGCAAGTTCGATCCTCTCAAATTCTTTCTTCACGATATCTTCCGGAATGAAATCGTAAAGCCTTCCGAAAGGAATCGTATCTCTCCTTCCGATTTTTATGAAGTAAGCTTTATCGAGAATATCCGCAATTTCCGGAGCATGCTTCGATATGAATTTGTAGTGCTCCTTCAATTTTCTGCACATCGTATCCGAATATACTCCGATTATCAGTCTCTTGGATTTAAATTGTGGTAGGATATGATAAAAAACCAAGCTAACAGCCGGATAAGTTTGATCGTAAACGATTCTGATCCTTCTTCCGTCGAATTTCGGTATGATGTCAAGCACCATTGGTTAAAATGGATTAAGCAAAGTAAATAAACTTTTGGTAAAGGTTAATAGCCTCTCATCATCAGAACGAACAATGATAAGGATAGATGGAAGCTACGGAGAGGGTGGAGGTCAGATTTTAAGAACAGCGATAGCTCTGGCTTGCATAACCGGAAAGGATGTTGAGGTTTACAATATCAGAGCGAACAGACCCAAGCCGGGCTTGGCAATGCAGCACCTTAAGGGAATCGAAGCTGCAAAGATCATCTCCGAAGCTGAGGTCGAAGGACTGAAGTTGGGTTCTACAAGGATAATTTTCAAGCCGAAAAGCCTTAAGGGCGGTAATTTTAGGATAGATATCGGAACTGCCGGTAGCGTTACCCTTATACTTCAAACCATTCTTCTTCCTCTTTTGGCTTCCGAAAGAGAGAGCATAGTAGAAATTAGAGGCGGAACGGATGTCAAATGGTCTCCGCCGGTGGATTACGTCAAAAACGTTACGTTCAAAGCTTTACGCGAGCTTGGCGCTAATGTGGAGATCGATCTGATTTCAAGGGGTTACTATCCGAAGGGCGGTGGTAAGGTTGTCGTTAAAATAAATCCTTCGAAGCTTAGGGGTGTTGAGTTTAAAGAAAGTAACTGCGATGTCATTAAGGGCATAAGCCACTGCCAGAATCTGCCGAGAAACGTTGCGGAGAGGCAGGCAAGGTCTGCAAAGAAGATACTCGAGCTTGAAGGCTACAAGGCTGAGATAGAAATAGAGGTTCGTAAGGGAGCTTCCATAGGAAGCGGGATAACCCTGTGGTGCGGTTATAAGGGAGGAAGCGCGCTGGGAGAAAAGGGGAAAAGGGCTGAGAAGGTTGGAGAGGAATGCGCTTACGAAATTCTGAACGAGCTGAAATCGGATGCTGTATTCGATAGGCATTTAGCCGATCAGATAATGCCGTTCTCAGCGGTTGCGAGCGGTGAAACCGTTTATACTACTTCCGAAATCACCCTGCATCAGAAGAGCAACGCTTACGTAATAAACACGTTTTTGGGCGATGTTATAAGCTTCGATGGTAATAGGGTTAGGATCAAAGGAGTTGGCATAATATAAAACGAACACATGTTCGATAACGATATATACATCCGCATCGATGCCGGATCATGGATGCTCTGATAGTTGTTGATATGCAGAAGGACTTTTGCTACGAAAACGGAGCGCTGTTTATAGGAAAGCACGTCAAATCGATATTCGAACCCCTCAGAAGGGTTGTAGAGCACGCGAGATCGAAGGGAATTCCGGTGATATTCACTCAAGATTGGCATAGGGAGGATGATGCCGAATTTAACATCTGGCCAAAACACTGCATAGCCGGAAGCGAGGGAGCTGAAATTATAGATGAGCTGAATCCTCAGCCCAAAGATTACTACGTAAGGAAGAGGAGGTATTCAGCGTTCTTCGGGACAGACTTAGACCTAACGCTGAGGGAGCTCGGAGTTAGGAGGCTCTTCGTTACCGGAGTCGTTACGAACATCTGCGTTCTGCACACTGTCAGCGATGCGGTGCTTAGAGGTTACGAGGTCGTCGTGCTCAAGGACTGCACAACAGCTTTAAGCGATTACGATTACGAGTATGCAATGAAACACATGGAGAACGTGCTTCGAGTAGAAATCATTTCATCAGAAGATTTTCTATCTTCGGTTTAACCAGAATCAGCAGAGTTGCTGCCAGTATTAGCCCGAAAATAGTAGAATATATCGGATTGAAGCAGACGTAGTAGCTTGCGACGAAACCCAAAGCGAAGGAGCTGATGGCTATGGTTGGAAGATAGATTCGTGATATCGTGACCTTTAGATCACCTATACATTCTTCTCTGGATCTCATCCAACCTCTCCTCCAATTCTTTTATATACGCAAACAGCTTTTCCTCGAATCTCCTTTCCAGATCATCAGCATTGGCTGCGATCATCCTCTTAGTGCTCTCAAGCTCCTCAACCGTCCCCTTCATTCTTAACATCATGCTCAGAAGCAGAGCGCCGAGGGAGAACGTTAGGAGGAAAGCGAAGAAGACCACTGCAAAATCGACATCTTTGTGAACGAGGGATAACCATCGATACGTGAGCATGACGGCAGATACTATCATTAGGACGCTGAGAACTACTTCCCTTACATCCATCGAACTAATGTTGAGATAATATTATATAACATTGTCGATATACGTTAAACGAAGATCCTTACTATCTCTCCCATTCCCTTGCTTCTTCCCTCCCTAAATATGAACTTCTGCCCCTCATACACGAACTGCGGATGATACTTGAATCTGATTCTAACTCTTCCTCTATCCCCCGCTTTCATGTATTCCCTATCCATATCTTCGAACACAACAGCTTCCGAAATCGTTTCTATGTGAATAACCGGCTCGTATCCCCTTTTTATTCTTGTAGGATGGCTGAACACGTAAACGTCGGCTTCGAACTCCCATACTGCATATGGCTCCTTCTTAAGCAGAATCATTCCCCTACGCAGCTCATCGTATCTTACTCCCTTTAATGCTATTCCGACGATATCTCCGGCTTCCGCTTTGCTCACTCTGTAATAGTGCATCTCCATGCTCTGAATCCTTACACGCCTGAAGCTACCGTCTTGGAACGGTCCGATGTAAACTTCCTCACCTTCGCAGATCTCCCCGGACTTCACGCTACCGCTCACAACAGTTCCGACGCCGGTGATTCTGTAGATGCGATCTATATACATAAGAAAGTCGTTTCCCTTGCTTCCTCTTTTCGGCAATCTGTATAAGAGTTCCTCGAGCAGATCGTAGCCTTCGAGCGTTATCGCCGAAGTTTTCAGAATCGGAACAACCAAACCCCTGTTTATCAGTTTCGAAGCCTTCCTAACGTCATCGATGTCCTTAACAACGAAAGGTATCCTGCCGACGGTCTTAAGCAAATTCGATATCTGCCCGATTACCTCTTCAACCCTCTCCGTGGAAACCATATCTATCTTCGTGATAACGATTATAACGGGAAGATCCATCGCCAGAAGTATGCCCAAATGCTCCTTCGTAGTTCTCATGACTCCATCGTTTGCGGCAACAACTAAAAGCCCGTAATCTATCTTCTGCCCGAGCAAACCCCTGATGGTCGTTCTTAGCCAAGGTTCGTGTCCGACGGTATCTACGAACGAAATGAGCTTATCAGAGTTCTCAACAACCCAAGCCCTCTCGTTCTTGCTCAACGGATTCTTAAGCTTTATCGGCTTTCCATCCTTAAAGCCGAACACCGCGAAGCTTAAATCGGCGCTAAGTCCTCTTTCTATCTCATGCTTTAAAACGTCCAAATATATTCGCGTGGCTCCGTCTCCATCGTCCGGCTTTCCGGTAATAAGGCACCCAACAAGCGTCGATTTGCCGTGATCAACATGCCCGGCAGTTCCGATCATTATGTGCTCCTTCGCCTTACTCTTAACTATCTCAACCAAGCCGACGTAGCCTGAGCCGACTCTATACCTTTCGACGGATCTTATTTCCGCTCCTATCTCCCTCGCAAGCTTTTCCAAAATCTGAACGGTTTCATTAAACCTTTCGTCGCTAATTCCCTTAAGCTCGCCTGAATCGGAAACACCTATGACATACAAAGCCTTTCCTCTACCCATAATGATCCTATGATTCATCTGACAGGCAAGCTCCTGAAACCTGTTCTCCTTTAAATGATATGCGGTCAGATACTCCTTAAATTCGATATTCTCCCTCTCACCCTCCTTAACTATGCTTAGGATATCCATTTCTAAACGGAACTACCGCAACAAATATAACAGTTTTCCTCAAGTGGAAGCAAGCAAATATATTGCAACGACGATCAAGGCTACGCCTATTAAGCCGAGAAAAAGCAATGGGAATCCGTAAGCTCGGAAGGATAAAACCATAGGATAAAAGAGGTAGATTGCAAGCGCAACGATTCCCAAAATCGCTAACGGATGGATAATCTCAAGCCTGAGCTTATTCAGCTCGTCTTCGATTATCCAAGATATCTGAGATATCGAGAATAGAATCACTAAGGCTGAGAGTGCCGAAATGTTCGGGTTTGATTTGTAAGCGGTAAATACGGAGTTCAGATATTCGGCAAGGCTTTTGAATCCCAAATAATATAGAGCATCGAGCAGTGAGTAGAATATCTCCGAATTTGACAGAACTTTCACGGATGCGATTGCTATGAGGATTACGAACAGCGGGAAATCGAACGGATTCCTTCCGAGCAATAAAAAGACGGGAGGAAGAATAGCTACTAAGTATATAAACTTGATCGGGATGAATATCGATAAAGGGGAAGCTTCGGCAATGTTTATAGCTATAATCACAGCGATTTCCGCAAGGATCAAGTTCAATATCTTTGCCTTCATCCGACCACCCTCACCATAAGCTGTCTTATCGGCTTATCTATATCCCATTCGATCACGTTAGCCCTTCTCAAGCTTTTCAGCGATGATCTTCTCAGGATTTCGAACAGAGTTACGGCAAATTCATCCCCCTCGACGGAACCCTTCAAAGCGATGATCTGAATCGGAATTTTAGCCTTGATAGCTTCGGATACGAATTTCGTCGGCTTGGAATACTCCGGACGGGTTATTAGAATTATAAGGGGTTTGTATATCGACAAAAGCTTTTTGCAGTTTTCAAAAGCATGATCGACGCTTTCCTCGCCTGCTTCAATTCTCATCAATTCTTCGCTTATCCTCTTAAACTGCCTCTTGCCAACATCTGGATACAAGCAGATCCCGTGCCCGATGATGTATAATCCAACCTTATGCCCCCTCGAAATGAAATAGTAAGCCAAGGCGTTGGCTATTTCAATTGCGCATTCCAAATAATTTCTTATCGTCTTTCCGAACGTCATATACCGATTCGCGTCCACGAAAATCCATACAGCCTTCTTCCCCTCAACCTCATACTGGTTAACCATGAGCTTGTTTCTTCTTGCCGTAGCCTTCCAATTCACGAACTTCATCGGATCTCCGGCAACGTAATCCCTTATCTCTCTGAAATCGGTTCCCGGAACGCCGATTCTCGAGATATCTATATCCGGCATCGGGGATCTCGCAACTCCTCTAATCGTCTCAACCTTGGTGATCCTTCTTAGCCTCTGCTTTACTTCCAATTCTAAATTTACCCTCAATTCCTTATCTCTCCTCCAAGCTAGGAAGGGATGCTCAATCTCGAGAACGATCTTATCCAGTTTATAATTTCCCCTCCTCATCGGTCTTGCTTTGTATCTTATAATAACGTCCGATCTACCCAAAACGAATGATGCAACGGCATTCGCACCTTCTACGAGCTCGAAGTGATTCGGAAGTTCATGCATGGCTTTTAAAATCCCAAATCCGGTTGCTATAATCTTTATTTCAACCTCGAACTCCTCTCCGATGTGATTTCCGCCCGACAACCTTGCGTAATTAACCCTTGCAGACACGTGATAAGGAACCGCTAAAAACAGCAGAGGTATTATAGAGACGGCAACCAACTCGTATGAAGTCGTAAGAATTCCCAATCCGAGCAGAAATAAAGCCGTGCTTGCGAGTGAATACGTAACCTTGCGAACTTTCATCTTAACAAAAAACCTGCTT
>JALWBF010000145.1:6527-7574 GCA_027016055.1 Archaeoglobaceae archaeon
ATTCCCTCGTAACCAGATAATCCGCAATCGCAATCAAAAGCCTCTTCGCTTTGGAATCCGGCAGAATCTTGAGATGTTCCTTCCCCTTCTCAACGAACTCCTTGGCCTTCTTCGATGCATAATCTATTGCTCCGCAATCCTTAAGCTTCTGAACCGCTTTGGCAATTTCATCCTTCGTAGCCTTACCCTTCCCGAATATCTCTATTTCGACCCCCATCTCCATAGCCTTTATTACCACCAGCGTCTTTTTTCCCTCAACCAAATCGCTACCCCAGTCCTTTCCTATCTTCTCTCCCCCTATCAAATCCAGAACGTCATCGTGAATCTGGAAACCGATACCGCTAAGCAAGCCGAAGTTCCAGAGAGCTTCGACTATTTCCTCCTTTTCCCCAAACAAAACTGCCGGCATTGAACAAGAGCACGCTATAAGGACGGCTGTCTTCTTCTCAACCATATCTATATATTCCTCTTCGCTAACGAAATCTCTGCTCTCGAAGCTCATATCCAAAAATTGACCCTCGCAAATCTTTATACAAACGTCCGCAAGCATATCCACGGCTTTAACCAAATTCTCGGGCTTAACGTTACATTTCGTTAGAATCTTAAATGCTTCCGCAAAAAGAGTGTCTCCGGCTAAGATTGCGGTGGCTTCACCGAAGAGCTTGTGAACCGTCGGCACACCCCTTCTCATCTCATCCCTATCCATTATGTCGTCGTGAATGAGCGTGAAGTTGTGAATGGTTTCGATTGCTATTGCTGCCGGCAAAATATTTCTCCAATCCCTACCGAGAGCTTCGGCTGATATCAAGCTTAAAACAGGTCTTAATCTCTTGCCGCCGGCCCTTATAAGATGTCTGCAAGCTTTATACAATCCTTCCGGCTCTCTAATTGGCAGAAACTCTTCTATGGATCTGTTGATTATTTCAGCCCTCTTAGCTACTTCATTCTTTATGTCCATCATCCCACCTCTCTGCTCCTGCAAAACTTAGCTAAATCGTAGCCCCTCAACTCAAGCCAATCTTTAAACATCCCGGTTATGAATATCGT
>JALWBF010000146.1 GCA_027016055.1 Archaeoglobaceae archaeon
GATTTTAATTTTGATTTTATATTTATTTTATAAGATATATAATTAAAAAATTTAATATTAAAATTAAATTAAAAATTCATCAAAAATATTCTAAACTAAAAACAATTTATAATTATAGATTTATTGAATTGATGCTGAATTCAAAAATTGAGAGAGTTAAATGATTAAAATAATATTATTCAATAGAAAATTGCTAAGAAAAATGCTTTTAGTCGTCTTATTCAGTGTTCAGTTATGATTCCAAAATCGCATCCCCGCTACGAATCGCTGATAACAAGGGAAAAACTTGTGGAGGGAGTTAAAAGGGGTATAACAGCATTGCAGGGGTTAATAGCGCACGGAAGGGGTGAGATGTTCGATTACGTTTTGGGCGAGAAAACGCACGAATTCGCATGGATTGCCGAAAGAACAGCCGTGGCAATGATGCTTCTCGCCGATCATCCGGTTATATCCGTAAACGGAAATACAGCGGTGCTTGTGCCAGAAGATCTGGTTAGGCTATCCGAAATCCTGAATGCTCCGCTTGAGGTAAACGTATTCCACTTCAGCACGGAAAGGGTTCGCAGGATTGCCGAATACTTGGAAAGCTTCGGAGCCAAAGTTTTAGCTAATTGCGATGCCGAGCTTGAGGGTTTGGAGCACGGTAGGAGAATAGTAGACAGCAGAGGAATTCTGATTGCAGATGTAGTTCTCGTTCCCTTGGAGGACGGAGACAGATGCGAGGTGCTTAAGAGGCATGGGAAAAAGGTTATAGCGATCGATCTAAACCCGCTGTCGAGAACGGCGAGGATGGCCGACGTTACGATCGTCGATAATATCATCAGAGCCGTTCCGAACATGGTTAAAATCGCCGAGGAATTGAAGGATTATAATAGGAACGAACTCGTTGAGATAGTAAAAGGCTACGACAACAGGGAAATTTTGAGGAGGGCGATAGAGGCTATAAGGGATTATCTAACTAAGAAAGCAGATGAAATCTTGCTCAGCTAACTTCAACGATCTTCAAAAGTTTGGCACCGCCAACCTCGCTCAGCTCCGCTTTCATATACTGATCGCTCAAAGCCTTCAGAGTTTCGTTATCACCCTGTATCATAACCGAAATCAGAGATGCGTTTGCCCTTTTGAGCTCTTTCGACAGATCCTTAACGACGTCTTCGCCATCCGTGATTATTACGATTGTGTTCGTGTATTCCGACAGCCCCCTTTCCATGAGATCTTTAATAGCTGTGGAGATTGCATTCGTTATATCCGTTCCGCCGTTCGACTTAACCTTCAGAATCGCATCGACTATTTCTTCCGGATCGTTTAGCGGTGTATCCGGAGGATAAACCCTTGTATCGAAGAATCTCAGGAAATACCTTCTCTTCTTCGTCATTGACATTCTATATAGTGCCATGGCAACCGAGCGAGCCCAGATCGTCTTTTCTCCGTGCATCGAACCGCTGTTATGAACGACGTAGCCATCCGCTATGAAGTGATGATCCTTTTCGAGAACTATGTCATACACCTTGGTCTTTCCGAGCTCCTTGATCTCAATTACGGGAACGAGCATGAAACTCTTCGTGTAAAACTTCACATTCTTCGGTAGCCATGCCTTAGCTTCAATAAATTCTCTGAGTTTTTGCATCTTATTCTCGTCCGTGAATCCGATTTTTTCCATGAATCTCTTTAGATACGTCTTTCCCGTTATCGATATCCAATAGGAATCCTTAACATCGTGCCCGTTGTATATGTGACTGACTATACCGAGCCTTAAAAGTAGCATTTGAACCTGTTTGGCAAGTTTTTCGCTTGCAGTTGCAAGTAGAACGTTGTGATGAGCCACGGAACCTTCAGCATCAAACAAACCTCTTAAGAACTTTGGTAGCACATCTCTACCGGCTCTTGTTATTACTCTAGGCACCTCCCTGTCCTTGCTTCCGCAAACCAACTCGGGCATGTTTTCTTTCAACCACAATGCGAACGGTCTACAGTTTATAATCAATCTGTAATTCCGTATGTGCGCTTTTTCATCTCCCAAAACATCGTTTGCTATCCGCTTATAGCATTCGAGCAATTCTCTATTGTCATCGGTAATGGACACGTATTTACCGTTAACATGACCGTCACCGAGTATGTAACCCAAGAGCTGTGCGAATTTCGAATTGAGCTTTATACGTCTTCCGTTTCCACACTCGATCGGCGGAAGTGCTTTCTTTTCGGGAATCTTGGAGTATAATCCCCTTCCCCAAAGTCTAACGGGCATTAGTAAGTAGTCTCCAACCCTTATATC
>JALWBF010000147.1:0-4171 GCA_027016055.1 Archaeoglobaceae archaeon
CAAAACGAGCAGAAGTATCCCGAGCAAAATCAGAATCACGGCGAACGCGTTTATGCTTATGGCACCCAAGCCGAACAAAGCCAAGATAAGACAAATAGCTCCAAATATCTCCATTCCGAAGCCGGGGGTCATGAGTCCAAATATGAGGCAGTAGATGCCCAGAATTAGGAGAACGAAGGCGACCATCGGATTCGAAAGGATATCGTATATCCGGGATTTCAGAGGCTTTTTAACATTTACAATTTCCACCGTGCTGAAATCGAGTTTTATTTTCCTCCCTTTAACGTTAACTGTCCAACCGTTTATCTTTTTAAATAGTTCTCCCGGCGAATCGGCTAAAACATCTATGACACCTTTTTTGTAGGCTTCCTCAGCGGATAGACTTAAACCTTCCGTGACGAACTTTTCAATTATGTCTGCCGGTCTTCCCCTCATCTCCGCAATACTTTTAGCATAACTTGCTATGTAGTTGACCGTCTTATTCTCAATCTTCGGCGGAAAGCCGGAAACGTAAGGAGTAGCCGCTCCTACCGAAGTTCCGTTAGCCATCGCCGCAATATTTCCGGCTATAAGTATAAACGAGCCGGCAGAAGCTGAGAAGGCTCCGGAAGGATAAACGTAAGTTATTACGGGGATGTTGCTGTTTAGGATATCTGAAACGATTTCCTTCGTTGCCGAAAGCAGGCCGCCGGGGGTGTCTATGACGATCAGAATTGCATCCGCATGAATTTCCTCCGCCTTCTTGAAAGCGTAATCTATAAGAATTGCTGTTCCCTGATTTATCTCACCCTTTACATCGACTCTAACAACGACAGCACCCTTTGCTATTGATATGAGAAGGAATAAAGCTGTAAGTATCGTGAAAATCCTTAAACGCATATGACGAATTTAAAGCAACTGTATATTATCCTTTTTATGTGCCGAACGTATCAGTATCGAACATGAGGGGATTTTTGGTTGTAGGAAATAAAGCCGTAACGAAGCCGTTCAGTCTTAAGGATCTCGCCGGTTCGGCCGGGAGGATGGATATTCTATGCAGATGCGTCGCTCAGGCTTTGTTTATATCACATGGAATAAGAAAGGATTCCGAGATATATCTGCTTCTCTTGGGTAAGCCCGACCCTCCGAAAGCTCTGAAGATTTTGGGTAGTGAAGTCAGATATATGGCGCCGGATGAAAGGAATATCGGTGGATTAATCAGAAAAGCCTTGCAGATTAAGGTTGACAGTAATTGGAAGCTGAGCACCCCCGGAATCTATATCGCAAGGAAGACGCTAAAAGATCTTTTGGACGAAGTATCGGAGAAATACGACACGATAGTTTACCTCAGAGAAGACGGCGTCGATATTAGAGATGTAGCATGCGATTTGAAAAATCCGCTCTTCGTGCTGGGTGATCACATCGGGCTTAGGGATGAAGATGAAAGGCTGGTTTTGAAGTATGCTGATACGATCGTTTCCCTATCTCCTCTTTCGCTTCAGGCTGATCAGTGCATAGTTATAACGCATTACGAATTAGATAGGTGTAGCATGCAATCAGAATCGAAAGCAGAAGTAAAGACCAATCCTTAAGCTTCGGCTTCTCACATCTTATTATCCTTCTGTCAAAATTAAATCCTCTCGAATAGAGGGTTTCGGCCATCGCGAATGCTCTAAGAACGGTTATAGCCGAAAAAGCCTTCATCAGCTTGACGTAATATTCGAAACCTTTAACGTTGCTAAGTCTTAACGCTTCCGAAGTAAGCTTGAGATCTCTTATCAGAATCTGGAACATCCTCATAGCTATCGAAATCGAATGGGCTAATTTCGGGGGGATTCTGAAATACATCAGAGCGTAGCCGAAGTTTTCGGGCTGGATTCCATAAAGTAGGCATCCTATGCAGATTAAGGCTGTAACTGTCGGGATCTTCTCTAAACCTCCCAAAACGAAACTGATGAGTCCGAAGAAGGCTATGAAGGGAGTTGAAGCCAACAAGCCGGCGAGAGTTTTCTTCGGATTGAATAAAAACGTCAGAAAAATTATAGCCAACGCCACATCTATTCTGAAGGAGTATGCGGAGATGCAGAGTATTAGGACTGAAACTAAGCATATTCTCGGCTCGAAATCGGATTCTTCCAACGCCATCTCTATAAGCTTAAGGTAACTCCAGAACCTCATCGCAACAACCCGCAAGCTCCAAATCGTGAGTGGCCATAATCACGGTTTTACCTAGCTTCCTTGCAATTTCCAATAACTTTAATTTGAATCTCCAATCCTGCCCGGCTGTTGGCTCATCGAGCAATACTACATCCCCGCAGAAGGCTTTTGCAATTGCAACCCTTTTGGCTTGTCCGAAGCTTAAGGAGTGCGGATGTCTGTTGGCTAAGCGCTCCAATCCGAAGAGTTTGAGCATTTTGGGCTTAACTTCTTCACAAACCCTATTTTCGAATAGATGGTAGTTCGGGAAGCTGAAGGACATCGAAACATTCCCTTTAACTTCTATGCTGCCATCCCAAGGCTTCAGAAGTCCGGCTATGATCTTCAGCAGTGTTGTCTTACCGCATCCGTTCAGTCCGACTATCGCAAGGATCTCGCCCTCCTTAACTTCAAAGGAGAGATCTTCAAATAACGGTTTATCGTAGCCGAAGGTAACAGACTTAACTCTAACTACGGTTTCGTTCGATGCCGATATTCGCTTACAATCTAAGGCGAAATCTAAGTCCGGGAAGTCTGTAATCCTTCCGCCATCCATCCAAATTCGTTTATCAAAATATTCGGCAAATTCTAGTCTGTGCTCCGATAGAACGATCAGTCTGTTCAGCTTGAACAAAATTTTTAGGATCTCCTTCGCAATTTTCGGATGAAGGTTGCTGAAGGGTTCATCCAAAGCTATGCAACCGCAATCGCTTGCCAAGGCTGAGGCAATTATAACCAACTGCTTTTGCCCATCCGATAGCTCGGAAGATTTCTTGTTCAGCAGATTTCTAATTCCGCATATTTTTGCAACTTCCCTGATCCTTTCATCAACCTCATCCCAGTCGTAGCCTTTATGCAAGAGATGCAAAGCGATTTCATCGTAAACCCTACTTGCAACTATTTGCTCGTCCGCATTCTGACCAACAAAATAGACATCCGAATCGATGAAGACTTCGCCTTCAAGCCTTCCGCCGTATAAATTAGGAATGAGTCCGTTGAAAGTCCTCAGCAACGTTGATTTCCCGCTTCCGGTAAAACCTCCCAGAAACGTATTCTCCTCTATCCTAAGCGTTACACCCTTTAATCCTACGATTCCGTTCGGATAAACGTATTTGACATTCTTAAGGCAGATCATATCCCCTCTGTTTCAGCAACTCGTGGAGGTATCTAAATACCAAGATGGCAATGACGTGATCCATGAAGATATCCTGCGGGATGAATATAACGACCGACACAAAGAAAACAGTCCAAAAAGGGCTTAAATGTATTCCGAAGTAATTTGCCACGTGTCTGCACCAATCCATCAATCCCGAACATCCGCTTGCGAAGTGGTAGAACACGAGAAAGCCCACGATGTAAAGAGGAATCACCGCAATTACGCTTCCGATCCACAGCGCAATCAGCTCCTTCAGGTTTCCACTTTTATAAATCTTCTCCCTTATAAGTCCGATTATGAAGGCTGAAACCGGAAACATCCAGAGGTATCCGGCTGTGTAGCCGAATAGAACTCCGATACCCCCCTTAAACCCGGCTCCGGCTGGAATGCCAACGGCGATCATGCCCAAGTATATAAGCTGAGCAAACGCTCCGAATTTGCCGAGCAGAAGTCCAGAAAGAACTATTGCAAAGTTCTGCATCGTATACGGAACGGGACCTAGTTTGAACTGGATCTGAGCCGAAATTGCCGTTAGAACTGCCATAGCGCACGCAAGCGTAAAACGTATATATTTGTTAACCATGCAAGCTTTGGAATTAACATTTGAATTTAAGCATTTCGTTTTTGCAGACTTTCCACCATCTACAACCTTTGCAAGCCTTTTTAATCCAGATCGGAAGGACTTTTGGCAGTTTTCGTCTTATCTCATCCCAACAGATCCTTGAGCCAACTCTAACCGAAAGTAAAGATAGGGCAAGTTCGTCGAGATATCTTATCCTTTCTTTCGACGTTCTCGGATTCGAGCATCTGCCATTAGTGTTATAAGGACAAGCTCGACAG
>JALWBF010000147.1:4181-4677 GCA_027016055.1 Archaeoglobaceae archaeon
CGTCAACGACTTTGATCTTATCATTTCTTCTAAGAACTTTTAACGTATTTCTGACGAATCCGTAACTGTAACCCTTCCCAACGAAAAACTGAAGGCAGATCAGATGATGTCCCCTCAGCTTCGGCATCGTTGCAATTTGGGGGAAGTTTCGATAAATCCATTTCGTAAAATTTAACAAAACCTCACTACACAGCGAATACTATGGACATACTCGTTTTGTTTACATCGCACAGAGTTGAGATGTTGCCCCATTTTGAGGAAGAAGCAAAGAAAAGGGATGTAATTATCATCGAGGAACCTAAAGACGATCAATTTCGTAAAATGCTCAGAGGGGAAATTTCGATAGATAGCTACGTAAGAATGCTCGATACTTCTTTTCCCATCTATTCAAAGCATCAGTGCGAAATTTTAAGGAGGTTGCACATCTTGGGCAAAAGGATATATCAGGTTGAGCCCTATCTTGAAATGCTCGAACTCATTCATAAGGCTATAGAGA
>JALWBF010000147.1:4687-7093 GCA_027016055.1 Archaeoglobaceae archaeon
GCTGAGAGGTTCAAAATCAGAGATAGGATGAGGGCTGAAGAGATAGCGAAGGTTTTGGAAGTGGAAAGCGGTGGCGTCCTTATTGAGGCTGGTCAGATTCATCTTCTTCTGCCTTGCTATCTTGAGGAGTTGGGATTCGAAGTTTCTACGCTTAACCTGCCGGAGATGATTGCAAAGAGGCTTGGAATCGAACTTTATCCAAATCCGGGAAACGAGCTCACGAAGAAGTTTATGCTCGATGAAGATGTTGACGAAGAAACCGCAAAAATTATGGCTGCAAGAGGTATAATATACATCTCGCTCATTCCGAAGGATGAGATGCTCCCAACGAACGAAAAACCTTATCCTCACCTGATTGAGGAAAACAGGATCGCAAAAGCTGTGAGCAAACTCAGCTACGAGGGATGCAAAAGGTTGTTCTACAAAATCTGGTCTTGATCGATATTTTTTTATTGTTCTCGAAGTTCAAAGTTGACATGAAGTTTCTCATCGGTGAAGCTCTCATAGGGCAGGGATACGAGGTCGCGCATGTAGATCTGATGATAGGAACGAAAGACAGCCCGGTAGGACAGGCCTTTGCGAATGCTTTATCTCAGCTATCAGCCGGACACACGCCGCTTCTGGCGGTTTTAAGACCCAACCTCATCACGAAACCTCCAGCAATAATAGTTCCCAAGGTTACGATAAAGGATATGCATCAGGCTGAGTTGGTTTTCGGACCTGCACAGGCTGCGGTGGCTAAGGCTATAGCCGATGCCGTTGAGGAAGGTATAATTCCGAAGGATGAAGCTGAGGATTTGGTTGTAATCGTCAGCGTATTCATACATCCGAAGGCGAAGGATAAAAACAAGATATACTACTACAACTACGGTGCCACAAAGCTGGCTTTGAAGAGGGCTATGAGAGGATTTCCAGACGTGGATACGGTTTTATGGGAAAAGGACAGAGCTTTTCATCCGCTCGTCGGTAGAAAGCTCACAAAGTTATGGGATCCGCCATATCTGCAGATAGCCTTCGATCTCACGAGCTTAAATGAAGTTATCAACGTGATGAAGCAGATTCCAGAAAGCGATCACATCATATACGAAGTAGGAACGCCGCTTGCGAAGAGATACGGTGCTGAGGTTATTCTGAAGCTCAGAGAGATTAAGCCGGATGCTTTCTACGTTCTCGACTTAAAAACACTAGATGTCGGAAAGTTGGAGGCAAGAATGGCAGCAGATGCAACCGCCAACGCCATAGTTATCTCCGGTTTAGCCCCGATAAAGACGATAATAGAAGGAATAAAGGAGGCCGATAAAACGGGCATATATGCCGTAGTTGACATGCTGGGCGTTGAGGATCCGATAAAGAGGCTTGAAAAGATAAAGGAATCCGGATACATGCCGAACGTAGTTGAGTTGCATAGGGCTATAGATGTCGAAGGCGAAGCACCGCCGCCTTGGCATCTGGCTAAGGATGTGAAGGAAAAGTTCAAAGTTTTGGTTGCGGTAGCCGGAGGAATCAGGCCTGAAAACGTGCCAGAAGTTATGGCCGCCGGAGCTGATATTTTGATAGTGGGAAGGGCTATTACGAGGGCAAGAGATGTTGAAGGAGCGGTCAGAAAGTTTCTTCGTTATATGAAGCCAGACACGGACCAGTTCAGAATTATGACAGATTTTTGATTCGATTAACTTTTTATTAATTTTCGATTAAAGATGAAATATGAGCTCCAAATCATCTGAGGAATTTCCGCCTGTAAAAAAGGTTAAAATTGAAAACTTCAAATCGATAAAACATATTGAATTGGAGTGCGGAAGAGTTAATGTCTTTATAGGTGAGCCGAATAGCGGAAAATCAAACATACTCGAAGCTGTAGTTGGTTTTCCATCGTTATCCTATTATTATCGCTACTATGATATCAATGTTCTAGGATTATTTATGAGATATCAGAATTATAGCAATTTATTTTATGACAATAGTTTAGATGAAAAAATTAAAATTACTTTCACTGGTAAATATAATTTTGCAATTATAATGTTCTATGATGGTTCATACAAATTAAAATTTGAAACAAGACATTACTCAACATTAATATCTTTTCCATCCTACATCAATAGTAACTTGGCAAGTATAGCGAAGGATTTTAAGTTTTACAGATTCAACAAGTTTGCCAAGCTTAACGAAAGGAAAGAGATCAATTTCTTACTTCCACCGGATGGACGCAATCTATTTTCTGTATACTTAACACATAAATCGGTTAAAAGCATTTGTAAGGATATATTCGCTAAGTTTGGACTAAAAGCACTAATGGATCCCGCATCCAATGAGTTAAAACTTGTTAAAGAATCTGAAGATGTAATTATTATGTATCCATACGAAATTCTCTCAGACACAATCCAACGTCTAATATTTTACATATCTGCA
>JALWBF010000147.1:7103-7524 GCA_027016055.1 Archaeoglobaceae archaeon
AAGAAAGATCTTGCGGTTTACGTAACATATTACGAGGATTACCAAACTAAAGTTAAAAAGATGAGGGAAAAGAAAATTCAGGAAATTCTTGACTTAGGTTCGAGTGTATTTTTCAACTTGGACATACTGTTGGAGGATTAAAAATGGCAAAATTCAGCGGAATGATCTTTATCGAGTGCAAAACAGACAAAATTCTAGTTCTTAAATTGGTCAGTAAAAAGTATGTCAGATGTGCTGGGGGTATAGGAGAGGTTTGCAATAAATTGAAGCATAGTGTAAACTCCTGCGGAGTAGTTGATGAAGATCCGACAAAAACCAGACCGACATACATGGAGAACCTACTTAGACACTCACTGATTTTAAACGAGAACGATATCAAAGTAGCTTACGATGGAAAGAGAAATAATTATCTGATAGTTCT
>JALWBF010000148.1 GCA_027016055.1 Archaeoglobaceae archaeon
GTTGTACAGATGAAGATTACGCTGTGATATTTCGTGACATCCTTGTACCCATTGCCACTGAATTCTCTCCAGACTTAGTTCTCGTCTCTGCTGGGTTTGACATCTGGTGGCAGGACCCATTAGGTGGTATGAGGGTCACTGAAAGGGGTATTGGGGCCATCTCCAGGGCACTCATTGATATGGCAGAGGAGGTGTGCAGCGGGCGTATCCTATTTGTACTCGAGGGAGGATACAGTAAGGAAGGGCTTGGAAAAGGGGTTGTAATGGTCTTAAAACAACTGCTCCAAGGGGAGGGGTTCAAAGACGAGATCGGGGCAGCCAAGTCGTTACTCGCCACTTCCTCACCTCAAAATGCGCGACATTCCATCCAAGATGTGATCCACTCTCAGGCCAAGTATTGGGGGTGCCTGAGGAGTTTCGAATGAAACGAGAGGTCATACCTTTCCATTCAATGAGTGCAAGAAAAGAAAAAAACGCAGATTTGATTCGTCCCAAGAGGCTAAGATTCCCAGAAGACGAGCGGAAAAACGAGTGGCTGGGTATCCTACTCGATGCCTACTACCTGGGAGACAAGTGTGTCTTCGAGGGGATCTCTAAGAGGATAAAGCGTGGAGAACAACTTGCATGTAAAAAGGGTTGTTCGTCTTGTTGTAGCACCCACTCCACTATTCCAGCTTATCCATTGGAGATCATAGGCATTTACTGGTACACAGATACTAAGATAAAAGGAGAGACAAGAGTAAGGCTTGCCCAAAATCTCATATCTTACAACCAATTGAACCAATGTCCGTTTCTCATCGATGGTGCCTGCTCGATCCATCCTATGCGCCCCCTTGCCTGCAGGTTCTTTAATGTATTCAATTCGCCGTGTGCCCCTGGTGAAGACCCCTTCTATTCTAGGCGAAAAGATGTCTTAACCCCAAATGAACAAGAAAAACAAAAGGCCTTGTCGAAATATCTACATTTTCATGGCATAAGGGGGAAAAAGGCCGTCAAAACAGCCCTTAAGACTGATATATTGAATAACTACGTAAAAAATCTTAGAGAAATAGATTGGAAAAACCTAGGCATAAGATTGAATCTGAGATTGATATAGATAGAGTGATCATCTTGTCCCAATGTTACTACCAGTCCGTTTGCGGGAAAAGACAAAGGAGATCTTGAGGCGGTCCAATGTTCAAATCTATTCCTTAGACTGCATAGACCCCGCAATTAAAGACCACTTTTTATCTGGTAAAAAAAGGGTGCTCATATTTTTCGAAAAGGATTTCCTCTGGGGAAGACTCCATAAGACCGGGCAACAAAGGCTCGCTGTGGAGACCGAAGAGCCATTGCCGCCCTATGTAAAAGAGGGTGATATCGGCCTTGTAGTCCTACCCATTTCGAAAGAGAGAAGATTTGTCCTACAAGGGCAGGTTCTAAAAAGATTTCTCCATAGTGTGGAGATCTCAATCGTAGACCCGCGTAAGGATGTACGGTTTAAGGTTATAGAGCGTGGATTCAAGATATTTGTCCATCAGCTTACAGACAAAATGGTCCAGGCGTTGTTGTATGAAAAACTGCTTTTCGTAAGGGAAATCAATTTCGGTCTGGATGAATTTGAGGTGGAGGGAGAGGACACTGCGCAGCTTAAGGTCCACTATGGCGAAGCGGATGCGGATAGAACACAAAGTTCGTCTGATTATACGCCATTTGAGTACAAGGCCAAAGACTATCTCGTCCATTTGAAGGCAAGGGATATCTTTCCAGAATATAAGTCACTGATCGAGGGTCCTCCAGATTTCATAGCACAGATTGTAGACCTCTCAAGGGGAGGGGCAGCTCTATCGTCGGAAAATGGACCTATACTCACTGTTGGCGATGTCTTGGCCATATCAGGAAATATTACGCTCTCCCCAAAAGATCTCTTCGACTTCCTACTCCTCGGAGTAGTGCGAGGTATCTCTAAAGAAAAAGCTTCCTCGTGTATACACCTCATGTATCTCAAGGCATTACCCTTTAGGGCCCAGGTACTCTTTGAAAGGTCCTTCGCTCCCCAGTAGGGCGCTCCGAAATTTTCCTATTTGACATCGGGTTCATTATTGCTCTAATATTACTATAAGGGGATTATAAGGGGACGGGGCCATGAAATCCAACCTTATTTCTGTTCTTTTTTTGGTCTTTGGGTTAATCATCTTTTTACTTGGTTTTTCTACAGCAGAGACCCGTGGCAGGCTCAAACGTACACTTCCGCCAT
>JALWBF010000149.1:0-2460 GCA_027016055.1 Archaeoglobaceae archaeon
TGGCGTTCTCGATTAGCTCCTTTAAGCTTGAGCCGTAAGCTTCAAAGGCTACATCTGCTGTGTGATCGATGAAGCGGAACCTCATAGCATAAGTTAGTCGGAGGTTCAAAAATGTTTGGTCGAACAATTATCTTTAAAAATCGTTATTGATAATATGTAGCATGGAGTTCGGGATAGAGTTGGCACCGAATATAAAGTTCTATGAGATCGAATTCTATGCAAAGCTTGCGGAGGACAACGGATTTGACTACGTTTGGGTTACGGATCACTACAACAATCGGAACGCCTTCGTAATCCTCTCTATTCTTGCAAAAACGACGCGGAAGGCTAAGATCGGAACGGGGGTTACGAACCCGTTTCACATTAATCCCGCCGTAATAGCTTCTGCAATAGCTACGATAAATGAAATAAGCGGGGGAAGGGCTGTTTTGGGAATAGGAGCGGGAGATAAGTTCACACTCGAAAAGATCGGAATAGAAAGGAAGAAACCGCTAACGTGTGTGAAGGAAGCGGTTCATATCATAAGAAAGCTCGTAAAAGGCGAATCAGTGGAATTCAAAGGAGATATCTTCAAGTTTACCGGAGCAAAGCTTACGTTCAGCTCTGGGAATGTTCCTATCTACATAGGAGCCCAAGGGAGGAAGATGCTGAGGTTGGCTTCGGAAATAGGCGACGGAGTAATAATAAACGCATCCCATCCCAAGGATGTCAAGGTAGCCTTGGAAAGTATCGATGCGAGGGAAGGATTCGATATTGCGGTCTGCTCAGCTTTTAGCGTCGATAGGGATAGGGATGCAGCAATTCAAAATGCTAAGACCGTGGTAGCTTTTATAGTTGCAAGCAGTCCGAGCGAAGTCTTGGATAGACACGGCATAGATGAAGAGACAGCGAATGCAGTGAAGAAGGCTTTAAGCGATGCTTTTGAAAAGGGTATGTGGAAGGAGTTATCGAATGCCGTGAGTGAAGAAATGGTGGATGCTTTTTCCATAAGCGGGACGCCCGATGACGTCATCGAGAGGATAGAAGAACTCAGAAGGCTCGGAATTACGCAACTGGTAATCGGAAGCCCAATAGGAAAGGATAAGTCCAAGGCTATAAAGCTGATAGGTAGGGAAATAATTCCCAACTTCAGATAGGCTTATCAATCCTCAGCGATTCTACGAGAAAAGATAAGATGAAGGTTGCTCTCGGAGGAACATTTGAGCCTCTGCACGAAGGACACAAAAAGCTGATAGATGTAGCCGTCAGGTTGGGCGGAAGAAGCATCATGATCGGAGTTACGAGCGATGAGATGGCTCGCAGAAGGTTTAGATCGGTTTTACCTTTCGAAATCAGGGCTGAAAACGTAAGGTGGTATATAAAGCGGAGATACGGATTCGAGCCGGAGATAGTTAAGATCTGCGATCCATACGGAAAAACCCTCGAAATAGATTTTGAATATCTGGTTGTATCACCGGAAACCTACGAAGTAGCTCTGAAAATCAATGAGAAAAGGAAGGAGTTGGGGAAGAAGCCGATAAAGATAGTTAAGGTTGATTTCGTTTTGGCTGAAGACGGAAAGCCGATATCTTCGACGAGGATTAAGAACGGGGAAATAGACAGATACGGAAGGCTGATTTAGCTTATATATGCATCGACTACGACGTGAATAACTCCGGGGGAATAATTCTTAACCTTCCTGAAGTTAAGGATCTTTACTTTTCTTCCCAATTTCTCGCAAGCCCTCCTTATCCTTTCGATCGGTCTGTTTATAACCGCTTCCGGCACGGATTCGTGGTAATGTATTATCCCCCCATCCTCCTTTAAAGCATTTATAGCAGTGGGTAAGAATTCGTGGCAGAATAGATGACCCATGATTACCCTGTCAGCTATTCCTTCCGGAGTAACATGCATAGAATCGCCCAGTATTGGAATTATACAGCTAACATCGTTCAGCTTGATGTTCTCAAGCAGGAATTCGTATGAATCCGGGTTTATCTCGATTGAATATATCCTCTTCGGCTTCGAGTGAACGGCTATAGGGATCGAGAAGTATCCTATTCCGGCGAACATATCGACGACAACTTCCCCCGGCTCAACTATTTTCGCCATCCTCATCCTTTCCCCCTGATTTCCGGGGCTGAACATAACCTTGGTTACGTCCAATTTAAAAAGACAGCCGTTTTCCTTGTGAATCGTAACGCTTCCCTGCCCGGCTATAAGTTCAACGTTCGGCTTTCTAAGCATACCTTCCTTGCCCTTATCCCTCCAAACCGATTTACAGCGTGGATGGAGCTTCAGCAATTCGTTTCCGATCAGATGCTTGAACTGCTCGAGTTCATCCGGAATTTTGATTAGAATTATGTCCCCCAAAATTTTATAACGTCTCGGAATGAATTTCCAGAGTTCTTTCGGTATCTTCTCCTTTAGTATTTCATAGATGTCTGTTTTCTTTGCAAATACAGGATTCTCCTGCTCGAT
>JALWBF010000149.1:2470-7446 GCA_027016055.1 Archaeoglobaceae archaeon
TTCTTCGTATCCGTCGTATATCGGAATCTCGACGTAGTCTCCTCTGGCAACGATCAATCTGGTTTTATCCTTAGCCCCTATTTTCTCGGCAAGCCTTCTAACCTTCTCAGCATCGCGCTTCGGAACCCTGACGGCCTTCACAGAACGGAATATTTACTGTTAATTTTAAAAATTTTTATTCGAATTTGCGAAGGCTGAGATTATCAGACCCAAAATTATCATTATAAAAGCCAATCTGAGCATCAACCTGAAACCGAAGAATTCTGCAAGGAAACCGCCTAAGATAGGCCCTATAACCCAGCCCAAGCTCCAAACCGTATTGTATACGCCCATAGACTCCCCTCTTTCATCCCTTCCGGCCAAATCTGCTATGTAAGCCGGGGCAACCGTGCCTATGGTCGCCCAAGCGAAACCTTCGAGGACGTGGATTGGAATAGCGTAGATGTAATAGCTTATGAAGGAGTATGTAAGCATAACTATTGCAAAGGCTATCTGGGACAGAAGTATCAGGGGCTTTCTTCCGAGCCTGTCCGATATCCTGCCGATAAGGATGGATGTAAAAACTCCCGTCAAAGCGCCGATCGTGAAGAGAAATCCCACTGCAAAATCGCTCGCCTTAAGCTCGTCCGAAATGTATATCGGCAGAACCGAGTATACCATGCCGGATGAAATCATGAGCGGAAGCAGGGATAAGCAGAAGGCTACAACTTTTCTGTTCACGGCTCATCGAGCTCCTTCCTAAGCCTTTCGTAAAATTCTAACATGAACTTGTGCCTATCCTCAGCTATTCGCTTTGCCGTTTTCGTGTAAAGCATGTCCTTCAGCTTCAGAAGCTTCTCATCAAAGTGCTTAAGAGTTTCTTCTATGCTTCTCCCGTGTTCTCCACTGAAGATAAACGCTCTCGCAATTCCTATCGCCCCAATTGCATCCAACTTATCCGCATCGCTCAAGACCTTTGCCTCAATAGTTTTCGGCTCTATTCCAGAGCTGAAAGAGTGGGCTTCTATGCAGTGAGCTACTTTGTCTATGAATTCCTCATCGTATCCCTCCGATCTCAAAATCTCCCTCGCCATCTTTGCACCTTCCATCGCATGATTTGGCTTACCTCTTGCTATATCGTGAAGCTCAGCCGCCTTTTTCACGACTTCGACGTCCGCTCCTTCCCTTTTTGCAAGATAGACGGCCCACTTCAGCACCCTCTTGACGTGTCCGTCGTCATGTGACGTCATCGAACAAAGTATTTCATCGGGAATTTCAATCTGTCGAGCATCTGACTACCGCCTTAACCCCGCTTCTCTCCTCGAACTCTGCGATAACCTCCAACCTCTCGGGCTTGAGTTCGCTTAGGAGATCGTTAAATACCTTCTTAACCACAGCTTCATGATGCATCACCTTATCTTCGAAATCCTTGAAATATTCGTCGAGGGATTCGTATTCTATTAGCCTATCTCTTGGCTTATATCTTATCCTGATCACCGCATAGTCCCTCCTTCCGGTAACCGGACATATGCATGTGAAGTTTTCGTAAACGAATTCAGCCTCGTGCTTTCCGTAGACATTCGGAATAGTCCTTATTCTCTTAGGTTTTATCGATTCAAGCGCTCTTATCAACTCTTCATCGTTCTTGGCTATCGATGTTGCAAAGTAAAGAGGCCAAGGAGATTTCACAGCTTTCGGACAGTAAGCTATAACGGGCTTACCTTTAAGCGAAGAAATGACGATTTCAGCCATCGCTCCGAAGCTCGGGTTTGTTGCTATTAGAACTATCGCATCCGCTTTCTCGCAGAATTCGAGGTCGTTTCGAACTATTTCACCCCAAAGTTCGGGTTTATCCCTGAAATCATCGATATCGCTGTAATCCAGCTTTAACTGATCCAAAACATCGTAACCCTTCTCCTTAAGAAATCTCTGAATTCTTTTAATCTCCTCGATTCCGCCGTATCCGACGGATCCGCAGACTACGACCTTCATAGACATCGTTGGCTGGTTCGATTTTAGTCTTTAACCTCAGCTTACGAACCCGAACGGATCGAAAACCAAAGGTATTTTTGTTATTATGATTATACAATCAAATATGGGTGCAGATATAGGCGAGTTGCTTACCGAGAGAGAGGTTGTTGAAGTTGAATACTTCTCCGGAAAGAAGATTGCAGTAGATGCTCTCAACACCCTCTACCAATTTATAGCAACGATAAGACAGCCAGATGGAACACCTCTTAAGGATTCTCAGGGTAGGATTACCTCTCACCTATCCGGAATCCTCTACAGAGTTTCGAATATGGTTGAGATCGGAATTAAGCCGATATTCGTTTTCGATGGAAAACCGCCCGAATTTAAGAGAGCTGAGATAGAGGAGAGAAAAAGGATTAGGGAGGAGGCTGAAATAAAATGGAAGAGGGCTCTTGAGCTCGGAAAGATCGATGAAGCGAGGAAATACGCCCAAGCTTCTGCGAGGGTGGATGAATACATAATAGAATCCGCTAAAACACTTCTTAAGCTTATGGGGATTCCTATAGTTCAGGCTCCTTCAGAAGGAGAGGCTCAGGCTGCGTATATGGCTAAAAAGGGTGATGTGGATTATACAGGAAGCCAAGATTACGATTCTCTCCTCTTCGGAAGCCCGAAGCTGGCGAGAAATTTGGCGATAACCGGAAAGAGGAAGTTGCCGGGAAAAAAGGTTTACGTCGAGATAAAGCCGGAAATAATAGAGCTTGAGAGAAACCTTCGAAATTTGGGCATAACGAGGGAACAGCTAATCGATATAGCCCTTCTGATCGGAACGGATTACAACGAAGGTGTTGAGGGGATAGGTATTAAGAAAGCCTATAAGTATATAAAGAACTACGGTGACATATTTAAGGTTCTGAAAGTCCTTAAGGTTCAGCCAGAGGAGCCGATAGAAGAAATCCGTAAGTTCTTCCTAAATCCTCCGGTGACTGATGATTACGAGCTAAGGTTTGGAAATCCGGATGAGGAAGGAATAATTGAGTTTCTTTGCGAGGAGCACGATTTCAGTAGGGATAGAGTTGAGAAGGCGGTTGAAAAGCTTAGATCGGGGCTTAAAGCCAGTCAGCAGACCTTGGAAAGGTGGTTTGGTTGAGGTGGTGCATATGAGTGAGCATGAGGCGGATGTGGAGGTTAAGGTCGGTGTCGTGACGATTTCAACTTCGAGATGGAGCAGATTCGGAGACGTTACAGGCGTTGAGAACATTCCGGAAGATGATGAATCCGGTAGGTTGCTTGCCAAAGAGTTGAACTGCGTGGAGTATAGACTAATTCCGGACGATAGGTCAAAAATAATTTCTACGATCATGGATCTTATTCACAGAGATATCGATGTCATAATAACCACTGGCGGAACGGGAATATCGCCGAAAGATGTAACCGTGGAGGCTGTAAAGCTTTTAGTTGAAAGGGAGATAGAGGGATTCGGCGAAATATTCAGAATGCTGAGCTACAAGGAAATAGGAGAATCCGCAATTCTTACGAGAGCTTTTGCGGGAGTTTCGCATGGCAAGATTATCTTCTGTCTCCCCGGATCGAAAAAGGCGGTTGAGCTGGGAATTAAACTCATAAAACCACTGCTAAGACATGCCGTTAGCCATGCTAAGGGTCTGAGGTAAACCATAAGTATCATATATCCCAAGAGTTAACATTAGATCGAGCGGGGGTTGCCGAGTCAGGACAAAGGCGCGGGATTGAGGGTCCCGTCCCGTAGGGGTTCGTGGGTTCAAATCCCACCCCCCGCACTCATTTTTGAATCGAAATTTTAGAAATCGAAAAACCTTCACTTTTGTGTGTAATCTCATTGAAATCTCCGTTCTCATAGCTTTTTCAGGCATAATGTTTAATTGCAGACTGAATAAATAAATAATTATGTATGGAATAGGAATTCTTTCAAGATGGAATGCTACATGTGGAATCTCTATGCATGCCGAAATGATAGCTCACGAGTTCATCAAGATGGGTCATTATGTCAAGGTTTTTGCCCCTCACGTTGATTCAGCAAACAAGTGGTGGCATCACAAGATAATAAGGGATAACGAAGAGAATTTCGTTATAAGATGCTACGACGAACTCGATCCGCAAACGATGAACGGCGGAAGGATTGAGATCGAAAAAGTTCTCTCGGAGAACTTCGACCTGTTCATAGTAGAATCTTATGCAAGCATTCCATACAGCGACGTCGAAAAGCTCGTTAAGAAGCTTAAGGAGAGAGGGACGAAGGTGTTCGTAGTTATTCACGAAGGTTGCAGGGATCACATTAAATATTCGGACATGAGAATATTCGATGCGATCGTGGTTTTCGATGAGAGGTTTATCAACGAGATGCTTCCAGAATACAGGGAAATAGCGCACGTAATTCCGTATCCGTGCCATCCGATTGTTAAAGGTAATAGGAAGTTCGCCGAGGATGGATTGGTTTTCTTCAGCTTTGGAAGGCAACCGGTCGGTGAATATCTGGACTTCATAAAGGCTCTGGACTGGCTATCGAAGAGGTTCGATCTGACATACAGAGTTGTGAGATCCGACGGATTGCTACCTTTCAACAAGCCTTGGCTAAGGCAGGAGAGAAAGAGGCTCAGCAACAGGGAAGTCTTCGAATACCTGCATTCATCCGATGTCCATCTGATTCCAAAGGGTCAAACGAAGAACGTGGTCGTTTCATCCACGCTGTGTCAGTGCTTGGGAGCGCTGATTCCCACGATCGTTCCTAACACGAGGCATTTCGAAACTCTACCGGAATACGACGGAGTTAAGCCGGCTGTGGTTTATGATGACGTAGAGGATCTTAAGAACAAGCTTATTAGGATAATTGAAGATGAGGAGTTCAGAAAAAAGGTTGTCGAGTCTGCGGAGAAATTCGTTGAAGAAAACAGGAGTGACAAGATCGCAAAGAAGTTTATAGAGTTGTTTGAAAGCCCTCAGAGCTTGCTCTCTATTGCAGTTTCGTAACTCCTCTCTATCTCTTTTAA
>JALWBF010000150.1:0-1777 GCA_027016055.1 Archaeoglobaceae archaeon
CCAGAGAGATGGCCTGAAAGGTTCCGTACCATAAACGGGGAGCTTGCCTTTATCCTGGTGCCTGCCGAGGAATCGGCCACCGGAAAACCCATTTACGTCACCCAGGGGGAAGTAAAAAGTATCATCCGTTCCAAAGGGGCCATGTACACCATCCTGACGGTCCTTTGCCAGAGCATAGGCCTTGATTTTAAAGACATCCACCGCTTTTACATCGCGGGAAGCTTCGGCAATTATATTGACCCCGAAATGGCCGTCTTGATCGGTATGTTGCCAGACGTACCCCTTGAGCGTTTCGTACCTTTGGGAAACGCCGCCGGTAAGGGTACGATAGAATTTTTAAAAAACCGGGAGGCTTTCTCTGAACTGAAACAGATACTGGCCAACCTTACCTATCTTGAGATGAACGTGCGTCCTGAGTTTATGCAACTCCTGACCGGAGCCCTTTTTCTCCCTCACACGGACCTTTCCCTCTTTCCAAACGTCGCGCGCAAGGTCAAGCTCTTAAAAGAGCATCAGTGAGAGCATTTCAGGATAACTCACTTGAAGGATCTGTACTATCAACCAAAAGGCTTATTTAATATTCTTTAGAGGACCACATATCTCTGGTAAAACGAACCACTTTATTCCGCCCTCCTTCTTTGGCTTTGTACAAAGCCACGTCCGCATATTTAATAGCTTCCCATATTCCTTTAGCGTCAACCGGAAATTCGCTGACCCCTATAGAAATAGTCCGTTTAATTACTCCTTTGGGTGTCTCAAACTCTTGAGCTTCTACTATACTTCTTAATTTTTCAGCTATCTTTAGACTATCACCTTCTTTTACGTCTACTAAAAGAATTAAAAACTCTTCTCCTCCAAATCTTACTACTAAATCAGAAGCTCTTACGTGCTTTTTAAGAAGACTAGCCGTCTCTTTTAAAATCTTGTCACCTATGTCATGACCATATCTATCATTTATAGACTTAAAATAATCAAGATCCGCCATGAGAACACCCAAAACTGTTTTCCGCCTTAGTATACCAGCTATTAAATTATCAATAGCCTCTTCAAGAAACCGACGATTATAAAGACCGGTAAGAGGATCTTTTAAAGTTTGGTCTTTCAAAGATTCAGCATATCTCTTTGCTTCGATTACTGGAACGGCTTCTCTGATATATCTTTCTGCAATTCTTAATTTTTCTTTAATTCTTTTAGAACGCCTATTTTCCGGCGTCTTAGGTAAAATAATTTGAGCCACTCCTATACACTGACCACCACTCATAAAAGGTACACAATAGTGTTCTGCTTCATCTTTCCATAAAAAGAGGGAGCATATTCTTGGTTGAATAATAGAATTTATTACGTGGCCGGTTCTTTTAGCACGACAAAAATTGGCGTTAAAAAGTTTTTCATGATTAACTTCCAGATCTGGTGGAGAAAGATGAACCACCGTCATGGTGTTTTGTGAATTCGACACTTCATAGAGCGCAAAAGCCTCTATACCAAGCTTTTCTTTAAACACTTGTGCCAATCTTTCATATACGTCTTTTACAGTTTGATCTTCCTCAATAGTATGTTTAAAAATCGCAAGTTCAGTATAATTACGTAATAAATTCTTTACTGCTTCTGAGAGTTTTCCAATTTCATCTTTGGCCTCGTGTTTCCACTCACAATATTCAGGATCTTCCAGACAGTAATGTTCTCCCTCAACAAATAAATTGTCAATTTTTTTAGTAATAATATCAAGTAAATTCAATAATTTTTTTTGATACATTTCATGATTCAATTTTTATCATAT
>JALWBF010000150.1:1787-2226 GCA_027016055.1 Archaeoglobaceae archaeon
TTGAAATTCTTTTCGCATTTCCTGATAAGAATTAGCCTTGACAAGGCGGGTCAAAATATCTTTTAAATAAGGATCTTTAGCAGAGCTAACAATTTGAATAATTTTTTGGTTTCCCTTTTCGTAAATTCCTCCTTGAAGACCGATATAGGCCAATTTACGGATGGCATTTCTTATTCGCTCTTTTTCCTCGGCACTTGCCTCTTCCAGCCTTTCCAGAAGGTAAAGCCCCTCTTGAGCCAGGGATTTGTAGGCGTAAATGGGGGCCCGTTCAAGATGATCTTTGAGTTTGTGCAATTGAGCGTGAAAATAAAAGGCTATGAGGGTATTGATGGCAACGCAGATGGCGATAACGAAGCCAACTTTCCAGAAAAGACTCAAATTCAATAAAAATCGGATTAATTTACACGATCTGTATCCCATCTTCTCTGTTCTATTCGGT
>JALWBF010000151.1 GCA_027016055.1 Archaeoglobaceae archaeon
AATTAATGGCTCGGAAAATGAGGTCATTTTCCGTATCATTTTTAGAGCTACTGCCATCAAATAAGGAACATTGCCATGCCTTTTGCAATAAAAGTAAACTAATTCGCTCAATATAATCGGGACCTTCAAACACATGGGAACATGCCTTAAGAATCCTCGCAAATGCCAAAGAATCTCTTCTTATAAAGGAAGGGGCTTCTGCATAAGAAAGAAGTGTTGCAGCAATTTGCATCTTATCAGGCAAAGGCTCTTTTGGTTTCCAATCCTGTGATGGATTAACATTCCCGTAAAGGTATTCTATATGACGCGCTATTCCTTCCAGTATAGAAACTGTAAAATATAAGTCTATGGATTCTCTAATTAAATGAGGAAATAAGTTTATATAATATTCGGGACATCGTGAGGCACTTTCAATTAGGGCACCTCTCAATTCCTCCTTACCTCCCACCAGTACTCCATTGATTGTCTCATGCCAACCATTCTCATTCTCATAATATTTTAGCAGTCTTACCATACTTTCTTTTGAAAGAGAAAGTAACTTTTCAGGGCTGACGGGTGAAGCGACAGTGCCCCCTCTGCTAAAAATATCTGGTTCAGGCTTAGTCGTATCAAGTTGAGATTGGAATTTACTTATAAAATCTTGACTAGCAGGAATTCTAAACAGTGGTGGAATCCACTTTAAATATTTAAAAATGTATGGTTCGTACCAGGAAACTGCATTTTCATCAGCCTCCTCTTCTGAATATAAGCTGAGAATCATTTTCTGATTTTTAATTTGAATCTCATCGGAAAGAATAGGATATGACACATTCATTAGTCTGCCCAACTCATAGCTTAATTTGCTGGTCCTGAATAGTTCTATATCAGTCAGTAATTCTCCAATTCCATATTGATTTTCACGAATACTTTCTTGATAAGCAAGGATAACAATGTATCTAATGCCAAGTTCTTTACTCTTACGCAAACGAGGCTCATTTGCCTTCCACCACGAATCATTTTTCTTAGCGTGATCTAAAATCGCGGCTTCTAGCGCTTTGAAAAGGATTGTAAAAGAACAACCAGGATATAGTTCACCTTCTGAATGAGTTTCTCTCCATGATGTGTAATCAAGAAACACATTTCTTAGTCCCTTTTCTGAATATGTCCTTTCCACTTCTTGCCTGCTCCAAAATTCAATGGCATCTAAACATTTATCTAAAAGCAGCTCTGATTCTTTTAAACGCTTTTCAAAAAAATCTTTCTCATGAAATTGATGTTCATCACATCGTAGCTTTTTTTCTAATTCCCAACGATTATTGTTGCTTGCCAAAGGTTGAACTATAAAATCCCAAAGAAGTCCATCACCCTTATTCGTTGCTTCAACATATCGACTTATAGCTTGGCCAAGAAAAATGTCCCGTTCTCTATCACTGAATTTTAACAACTCGGATAATAATGTTTCTACCCCTTCAGTTTCCCACCTTCTAAAGTCATGAAGATTCATTGAAATGACAGAGGCCAAGCTTGGTGCATCATTTGAGCAAGACCTGAGTATATCTATCCATAATGAAATAACCTCACTTGGATATTCATTCATCCATGTCTTTAGCTTACTCACAAATTCATAAAGCCATTTTTCCGATTCAGTATGATCCTTAATGAGCGGAAGCCATTTATTAGTTATAAATCTAAACCATTTACCAGATTCAACACGACCTAAAAAGCGCCTGAAAAGCGCTGCGTGCTGCCGAAATAATCTCCTAATCAATGGCCAATCTTGATCTTCAGGCTCAATTTCTGCCAGGGATTCAACCACCAGCCTGCGAAGGTGATATGCAATCTCTTCATCCTCTATTACGCCCCATATTTGCTTGGAAAATTCTTCTGGCAAACGCATTCTCAAATAATAGAAAAATGACCTAACAAAAGGCCGAATAAAAGGTACTGGCAGAAAGGATTTTATAAAATCGCTGAAAGTATGGTGCTTTGATAGGGCATTTCTCACCAGCAATGCATCAAGTAGGGTTTGATGTTGGAAGGCAATTCGGCCATTTTCTTCTCTTAAAATCTCTTGACTAAAAAGCCTCTCAAGGACCGTATCTTCAGCCTTCAGTGACAATTTATGTATTTGAGTCTTACGACTTCTGACAAGTTCATTAGCTAAATGGTTCAGAATAGATATGGCAGAATGGCCGAGTTTTTCATCTTTGATAATGATCTCTTCTATAAAATGTTCATAC
>JALWBF010000152.1 GCA_027016055.1 Archaeoglobaceae archaeon
ATGTCGTTCCACGTCATATATCTTACTGTCGGGAGTCTATCTCCCACCTTGAGCGTTCTTCCTTCGATCGGGACGATTCTGTTGTTTTGCCTGCCAACGAAGGAATGGTAGGGCGTTGCGGTAATTAGCCTTCCGGATCTCGTCTTAATCCTTATCAGTTTTCCGCTGAACCTATGCCTTATAACGCTTGTAATCCTCTTCCATCTAACCTTTTCGTCCTGATCCAAGCTTAGCGCGTAAATTTCTACCGGCAAATCACATATTTCGTGAATTCCTTGCTTAATGAATCCGAACTTCTCCATGCACTCATCGACGAACCTGCCGATCTCAACAATCCTAACGTTTTCCCCTTCCCTCACTATTATCTTCTCATCCCAAGGCAGTGACATCTGCGTTCCCGGCTCGCCTATCGACTGGGCAGCAACTATGCCGGCTGCCTCTCCGGGCTCCATCAGATTCTTCAGATATACTTCGACGCATCTGTCGACGATCTTCTTTGCAAGTTTTTCATCAGCCTTTATCTCCTCAAGCTTCTTCTTTATTTCCTCCTTAACTTTTGGGGGAAGGGGTTTATCCTTAAGGAGATCATCGTAATTCATAAAAAATCACCTCTTCTCTTCGGCTAAAACCTCCTTAACAATTCTATCTATATCAACAGCCTTACCTCTGAAGCTCTTCATCGGATCAACACCGTCTTCACCGTATCTGAACTGAACGAGCGTCCCTGATGTCTGCTCTTTTACGGTTCCATCGTATTCTACCTTCAGATCCTGCAGAGCGTTGATGAGTCTTCTCTGGAGGTAACCGGACTGCGAAGTTCTGACTGCTGTGTCAACCAGTCCTTCCCTACCACCCATGGCATGGAAGAAGAACTCTATCGGATTCAAACCGCGCTTGTAGCTGCTCTCAACGAATCCCCTTGCTCTAGCGCTTAGATCTCCGGGCTTGAAGTGCGGAAGAGTTCTGTTCGTGTAAGTATATCCTCTCTTGATCCTCTCTCCTCTTACTGACTGCTGTCCTATGCATGCTGCCATCTGAGTCAGGTTGAGCATCGAACCCCTTGCACCGCTCACGGCCATGATCACGGCCGGATTATCGTAACCGAGGAACTTTCCGGCAATCTTACCGGCTTGATCTCTCGCCTTACCCAATTCTCTCATGATCATCATCTCAAGCGTTTCCTCCAAGCTCCTTCCCGGCATCGGCTCCAAGTTTCCTTCCCTGTAAGCTTTGATTAGCTCCTCAACCCTCTTTTCAGCTTCGGCTATAACCTCCTTTATCTGCTCGATAGCCTCTTGCGGTATATCCTCGTCATCTATCCCGATCGTGAATCCCGTGAACATTATCGCTCTGATGGCCAGATGCGTCATCTGATCTATGAACTCTCTGGCTTTTTCCGTTCCATACTTTCTAACGATCTCATCGATTATGATGCCCTTGAATGCTCCAACAGCCTTCTCATCTATCGTTCCCTTTATCAACTCACCGTTCTTTATGATAACATAAGCGTCATACGGGCATTCCTCCTTCTTACACACATCGCATCCCTGACAGATTTCAGCTTTGAATTCGAGCGTTATGTCCGGCAGAATCAGACTGAATATCTGCTTCCCGGTCCAGTATTCCTTGCCGTTCTCGACATACTTCGGCGGAGGAAGATCCTTGACGTTGAGAGGTCTGATAAGAGTCATAACCTCCTCTCTCGTAAACTTCCTTTCTCCCCTTGTAAGCAAGTATAAGCCTGAGATGTGATCGTGAATGCCTCCGATTATCGGTCCTCCAAATCTCGGGCTTAATATGTGCTCCTGAACGGCCATCAGAATCTTCGCCTCAGCCTGGGCTTCCAAGCTCTGAGGAACGTGAAGGTTCATCTCATCTCCGTCGAAGTCAGCGTTGTAAGGCGGGCAAACTGCTGGATTAAGCCTGAAGGTCTTGTATGGCAAAACCCTGACGTAATGTGCCATAATGCTCATTCTATGCAAAGACGGCTGTCTGTTGAAGAGGACAATGTCTCCATCCTTGAGCTGTCTTTCTACAATCCAACCCGGCTCTATCTTCTCCGCAAGTTCTTCCCTGTTCGTATCCATTACCCTAATTCTTCTTCCATCAGGTCTGATTACGTAGTTAGCCTTGGGATGTTCCGTTCTTAGTATGTATTCCCTTGCTTCGTCTATGTTCCTCTCAGTTACATACAACGGAACCGTAAGCTCTTCGGCTACAACCTTCGGAACTCCCACTTCATTTATGCTTAAGCATGGATCAGGACTAATTACCGTTCTCGCGGAGAAGTTAACTCTCTTTCCGGACAAAGAACCCCTGAATCTACCTTCCTTACCCTTCAATCTCTGGGCAAGTGTTTTGAGCGGTCTTCCGCTTCTATGCCTTGCAGGAGGAATTCCGCTTACCTCGTTGTCCAAATACGTCGTTACGTGATATTGCAGTAGTTCCCAGAGATCTTCCAAGATGAGCTGAGGCGCTCCAGCTTCCTTGTTCTCCAAAAACCTCTGATTGATCCTTATGATGTCTACGAGCTTGTGCGTGAGATCGTCTTCGCTCCTCTGTCCGGTTTCGAGTATAATCGAGGGTCTAACCGTAACCGGCGGAACCGGTAAAACGGTAAGCACGAACCACTCCGGTCTTACGGCTTTAGGATTCAATCCCAAGGCGGGAAGATCTTCGTCCGGAATCTTCTCCAGCCTTTCCCTGACATCTTTGGGAGTCAGCCTATGCTCTCCTTCGTAGTAAAACGTGGGTTTCTCGAATTTTATCTCTATCTGCTCGGCACCGCAGTGTGGACACTTCTTTACCGCTTTAGCCCTTCTGTATACCTCCTTTACTATTTCTTCGTAATCCTGACCGAGCTTCTTGCGCTTCTCTATCTCCTCGATAAACTTATCCCTTATCTTATCCTTAAGCAACAATCTACCGCATTCTCTGCAAGTGGCGTTCAGAAGCTTGGCTATAAGCTTCGCATAACCGACGTGAATAACCGGAGCAGCAAGCTCTATGTGCCCGAAATGCCCGGGGCATTCGCCAGCCTTACCTCCGCATGTCTTACATCTAAGCCCGGGATCTATAACTCCCAACCTTAGATCCATCAATCCTCCGTCTATCGGAAAACCGTCGTCATCGTAGGTTTCCGGAGTGATTATCTTGGCAACGCTCATTCTTCTAATTTCCTGAGGACTCAAAACCTCGAACCTTATAGCTGCAATCCTTTTTGGAATCATTACAATCACCTCATACCTTATCTCCCAAAATCAATCTCGGAGCGATCATCATGGATTTGAGCTCATCCAGAAGAAGCTTGAACGCGTAGCTCATAACCACCTTATGGATGTTGCTATCATCATCGCATACGTGACAGTATGCCACGCCTCTCCTGTAATCGAAAGTCGCTATATGCCCGCAGTTTCCGCAAACGTAAACCTCTATTTTGTCGGATTCCTCAAGCAGTCTATCGTTAAGCAGTAAAGCCGCTCCGTGTCCTATTAGCACGTCTCTCTCCATCTCTCCGAATCTCAAGCCTCCTTTCCTTGCTCTGCCTTCGGTGGGCTGTCTTGTGAGAATCTGCACCGGTCCTCTGCTTCTCGCGTGAATCTTGTTAGAAACCATGTGGTAGAGCTTCTGATAGTATATTACTCCGACGAATATGTCCACGACATACCTCTTTCCTGTTATTCCATCATACATGACTTCCTTTCCAGTGTGAACGAATCCGAACTTCTCCAAAGCTTTTCTTAGATCCCATTCTTTTTCTCCATGGAATATCGTTCCATCTATTCTTCTACCTTCCAAGCAACCAACCTTACCGCCTATCATCTCCAAAACGTGACCGATGGTCATTCTCGACGGAATCGCATGCGGGTTGATGATCATATCCGGAACTATTCCGGATTCCGTCCAAGGCATGTCTTCTTCGGGCACTATCAATCCTATTACTCCCTTCTGCCCATGTCTCGATGCAAACTTATCTCCAAGCTCCGGAATCCTCAGATCCCTAACCCTAACCTTTGCAAGCTTTGAACCGCTTTCCGATTGCATCAAAAACACTGCATCCACTATCCCCTTCTCGTTGCTTCTCATGCATACAGACGTCTCCCTTCTTTTCTGCGGACTTATTCCCAACTTCGGCTCTTCGAGGAATCTCGGCGGAGAAGTTTTACCGATTAGGACATCATCTGGCCCTACTTCTGTTTCCGGAAAAACTAGTCCGTCCTCATCCAGATGCATGTATGCTTCTGCTCCTCTGTAACCTGAAACGTCAGCCGGAGGAATTTCGAACCTGTCTTCCTGACCGCCGGGATACCTGATCTCCTCGGCTTCATACGTTCTGAAGAAGTGCGATCTCGCCAAACCCCTATCGATGCTACCCTTGTTGAAGATAAGGGCATCTTCTATGTTGTATCCTTCGTAGCTCAAAACTGCAACGACGAAGTTCTGTCCGGATGGTCTTTCATCGTATTTTATTTCCTTCTGAGTGTCGGTCGTTACTATTGGAATCTGCGGATAGTGTAGGAGATGTCCTCTCGTATCCGCTCTCCACGCAAGGTTTGCATAGGGTAAGCCGAGGCTCTGCTTGATCATCGCAGCACCCATCGTGTTACGTGGCGAAGCGTTGTGTTCTGGATAGGGAATAGAACCCAAGCATATTCCGGCTATTAGCGAAGGATCCAATTCGAGATGAGTATGTTCCGGAGTTAGATCTTCCTCATTTACGGCAATGTAAGCGTTCTCTTCTTCCTCGGCATCCAAAAACTCTATCTTTCCTTGCTTAACGAGATCGTCGAAAGTTATCTCACCCTTCTTGAGTTTCTCGATATCCTCTTCAGTAACAAGCGGTTTTCCATCTTTAACAACTATCAAAGGTCTTCTTGCCCTCCCGGCATCTGTGTTTATTCTAACCTCGTTCGAATCCGGATAGTAAGCAACGTTAACCTGAATTGAAATCTTACCGCTTCTCCTAAGCTCTCTTATCTGTTCAGCCAACTTTTGACCGTCATCGACAAATCCGATAAGAGCACCGTTAACGTAAACCCTACACTTCCTCTCCAAATCAACCACCCCTTATCGGTTCTACACCCAAATTAAACAGTATCCTCTTGACTTCCTCCTCATCAGTTCCAACACTAACCTCAGCATATTGCGCGAAATTCTTAACCAATCCGCAGTTCGGGCCTTCCGGAGTTTCGTTCGGGCAAACTCTACCCCACTGAGTCGGATGCAGATCTCTCGCCTCGAAATGAGGTTGTGATCTTGAGAGGGGAGAAATTACCCTCCTCAGGTGTGAAAGGACTGACATGTAGTTGTGCCTGTCTATAAGCTGGGAAACTCCCGTTCTTCCGCCGACCCAATTTCCGGTAGCCATCGGATGCATTATTCTATCCGTAAGAACGTCGGCTCTTACTGCTGTAGCCATTTTGAGAGGTCTGCCTCTCGCTTTAGCCCTTTCGAGCTGATACTTTACATCCTTTATGAGTCTAAGAAGCGCAACTCTGAATATCTCCTCCATAAGGTCTCCAGCCAACTTCAGTCTCTTATTTGCGTAATGATCTTTATCATCCTCCCTTCTCAATCCTAAAGCAAGCTCGAAAACCATCTCGGCCATCCTTGCCAAGAAGAACGCTTTAGCCCTTCTTGCTTCCGGCTCAACGCCCAAATGGGGGAGGAAGTATTGATCCAGAACCTGATTAGCCCTCTGAATTCTGTATTCCTTGCTCTGCCCCGGAGCAACCCTTCTTCCTATGTATTCTATAGCCTCTTCCTGCGTTTCAACTTCCGCAACTTCAACGTTTTCGAGCATGAATTTCATGATCTCAGGATTAGTGCTAACCATCTCGATTATCTCCTGATCTGTTTCCACGCCTAAAGCCTTCATTAGAACGACGAATTGTATCGGCTTCGGGAGTTGGGGAAACGTAACTTCGAGTATGTTGCTTTTCGTTCTTTCTACAACCACAAGCGCCCTGTAACCGGCTCTCTGACTGAAGCACTTTGCAACTTCAATTTCCTCACCGTATCTCTCCTCCTTCTCAAGGAGAATCTTGTTCGGGGCAAGGTCTTCCAAAGTCATTAAAGCCCTTTCACTTCCGTTTATTATGAAGTATCCGCCCGGATCAAGAGGGTCTTCTCCGACCTTAGTTACATCGTCAACATCATTAAGGTTGCAGGCTTTGGACTTAAGCATTATTGGAAGCATTCCTATCTCAACCACCTCTTCCTCCAATTCTCTGCCCTCATCTATAATTTGGGCTTCCAAGTATATCGGTGCGGCGTAAGTCAGATTCCTGAGCCTTGCTTCAGCCGGGAAAAGCTTCCTTCTTGAACCGTCAGCCTCCTTCACAATAGGTTTTCCAACCCAAACTTTGCCGAGTTTGACGTAGGTATCGGGAATGTCCAACTCGATGATCTTCTGCTCATCTATTACCCTTTGCAGTCCCTCATCCAGAAATCTGTTAAACGAATCTATCTGATGCTTTACGAGCCTTTCGTGCGTGAAGTAGGCTCTTGCCAAAACCCTCCTATCTAACATAACCACCACCTGAAGTAGGCTAAGTTAAAAGTTCGGTAATTTAAACTTATTCGTGAAAAATTGTCATGTTTCATAATTTCAGATTTCTTCCTCCTCTTCAACTTCGGACTCAACCTCTTCCTTCTCCTCCTTTATAATCTTCGAACTTTTTATCGAAGGCGGAATTACAAGCCTATAAGCAATCGTTTTTCCAGCAGTTGGGCTATCTCTGATAATCCTGACGATGTCTCCGACTTTGGCACCGATCTCTTTGGCTATGGGATCATCAGCCCTAATCTTAGGTAACTGCTCCGGTTTAATGCCGAGAGTCTTCAAAACCTCCTCAGCTTCCTCCTTACTCAAAACCTCATGCTTCGGAACGAGTATATGATCCTGCAACCTGATCTTCATGTTTACCACCGAAATATGAGATAGCGGGCTCGACGGGATTTGAACCCGCGACCGACGGGTTAAAAGCCCGTCGCTCTACCTGGCTGAGCTACGAGCCCTCAGCGTAATGATGGCAATTCGATATAAATCTTTTTCGTGGACTTTAGCAGTGCCTTCATCACATGCAACTGGGATCGTTCCCATTATATGGAATCGATCTTAATAGAAATGCTTAAATACAGATTTTGGAATCTGGCACGTATGGTGAAGATGGGTGATGGACTTTGGACTTAGCCGAGCCATTAGGGATTGTAAAAAGAATGCGATTATCGCTGAGATTAAGGTTTATTCACCAAAATACGGTGATTTGCTGAGGAATAGGGATCCGATTGAAATTTTAAGGGCTTATGAGAGGGCTGGCGCTATAGGAATTTCATACATAACGGAGCCTAAATACTTTAAGGGCGATTTCGA
>JALWBF010000153.1 GCA_027016055.1 Archaeoglobaceae archaeon
GGATGGTAAGCTATATTCAGCTGGATTCTTTACGTTCAACAGAGAATTTGCGGAGGGTATTAGAAATCTGCTGTTGTATTTTGGAATTATGTCTTCGATAAGGGAGCGAGAATACGATGAGATGCAGAAGTTTAGAGGAAGGAAAATTAAGAAAAAAGGAGTGTGTTATACGGTTGCGATTTTGGGTGGAGAATACCTAAGAAAATTCCTCGAAATCTTAATGCCTTGGAGAAAGATGGAATTTAAAACGTTGAGTCCGTCTGGATGCTGCAACAGGGATGTTTTTCCAAATCTTGGCAGAAAGTTGAGGGAGATTAGATTGAAACTCGGATTGAGCACTTATAGAATTCAAAAGGAGTTAGGATACAATCCAGAAAAGGTCGAACTTGGATGTAGAAATATTTCACGAAGAAATCTCATAAGGCTTCTCAGTTACTACCGTAAATTTGCAAAAGACGATGTCGCAAGGGAGATCGAAAAACTGCTGTCGTTGGCTAAAGGAGACATCTTCTTTGATAAAATAGTTGAAATCGAACCGATAGAGATCGAAAAGGCTTACGGCATAATCGACTCAGAAACGGAAAACTACATCGTAAACGGATTTATATCGAAAAACAGCTCGACATCGCTTGAGTTGGGGATAGACATAGGTCACATCGATCTCGTTGTTCTCCTCGGCTCTCCTAAGAGCATAAATCGGGCTCTGCAAAGGATAGGCAGAAGCGGGCACAAGTTGCATGAGGTGAGCGTTGGGAGAATAGTCGTGGTCGATCAGGACGATTTGGTCGAATGCACGGTTTTGGCTAAGGAAGCAATGGAGAGAAGGTTGGATAGGATTCACATTCCGAAGAAGCCCCTCGATGTCCTTTGCCAGCACATTGTCGGCATGGCTATCGAAAAGAAGTGGAAGGTTGACGAGGCGCTCAAGCTTATAAGGAGGGCTTATCCGTATAAGGATTTAACGAAGAAAGAGCTGATAGATGTTTTAAGGTATTTGTCCGGCAAGTATTCCGAGCTCGAGAAGGAGAAGGTTTACGGTAAGATCTGGTTCGATGAAAAGGCTGAAGAGTTCGGAAGAAGGACTAAGCTTTTGAGACCCATATACTATTTAAACGTCGGAACTATTCCGGATGAGGTAGCCATAACGGTGATAACGAAGGACGGAAGATTCATCGGGAAGGTTGAGGAGGAATTCGCAGAAAGGCTTGTTAAGGGCGATATCTTCGTTTTGGCCGGCAGAACGTTCAGATTCCTAAGTTCGAGGGGTATGAGCATAATAGTTGAAGAGGTTGAAGGGGAAAAGCCGACCGTTCCGAGCTGGTTCTCGGAGCAGTTGCCTTTGAGCTACGACTTAGCCTTAAGGATACAGAAGTTCAGAGCTGTGATGGATGAGATGCTGGATAGGTTGCTGAATGAGGAGATCGATGAAGAAGATATCATTAGATATCTCATGAAGGAGTATAGAATAGAGAGAAGTTCTGCTAAGGCTATTTTCAGGTATTTCTTGGAGCAAAAACTCTTCAGCGAAATTCCGACCGATAAAAAACTCGTTATCGAAGAGTTCAAGGAGGGCGAAATGTTCTGCTACGCCTTTCACACGTTGATCGGCAGAAAAGCGAACAGCGCGATTTCGAGGGTGTTCGCTTATCGAATCGGGAAGATTAAGAACTGCAACGTTCAGATTGCAGTTACGGACAACGGATTTCTGTTGAAGTTACCCGAAAAGCTTGAGAAGCATGAGATTTCAAATCTTTTCGATGTTAAAGATTTTAAGGAGCATCTTAAGCTTGCTTTGGATAAAACCGAGCTTTTGAGAAGGAGATTCAGGCATGTAGCCGTCAGATCATTTATGATTCTTAAAAACTACCTCGGCAGGGAAAAGAGTGTCTGGAAACAGCAGATGAGTGCTGATTCTTTGCTTAAACTTCTTAAAAAGCATTTTCCGGATTTTCCTGTGCTTAGGGAAACGTATAGAGAGATTATGGAGGATTCCATGGATATTCACAACGCCTTAGATTATTTGAGCAAGATCGGGAAGGAGATCGAGCTTAAAATCTTGGAAGTTCCGAATCCGAGCCCGTTCGCTTTGAACATGTATTTGGTCGGTGAGGAGGATGTAGTTCTGATGGAGGACAGAAGGAGGGTGCTTAAAATGTTGCACGAAATGATTCTGAGGAGTATAGAAGAGAAAACTGTATGAA
>JALWBF010000154.1 GCA_027016055.1 Archaeoglobaceae archaeon
GAAGGGAGGTTGTCTTTCCTTAAATATTACCAAGCAAGGTTTATAAGAAGATATCAGTTTTTACAACCGCTACAAGTTCCGGAATAACAGTTGCTTCCGCAAGGAGCGAACTTTACGTTGGCTTGGTTAGTGACTTTCACTTTCCAGGTAATCACTAATTTCTTCTTCTCTTTCATAGTTGATCACCCCCTTCCTTTTTTAAGATAGACTGGCCTCGAATTCCAGATCATCTTTGTAGATAGCAAACAACATATCTTCTCTTGCTTCTTCAGTGCAAACAGGTGTTAAAAAATCTTTATTAACCTTGTGGTTTTCTACTCTGCAAGTACCTCCACACACATATCTTAGAATACAGTTTTTGCATCTTTCTAGATTGTCTACTTTGTATTGATCGATGATAGATTGCAAATCTTTGGCAAATTCGGTGATTGATTTTTCCTTATAAAATCCTAAGGGTTTACCATATATCACTCCACAAGGATAAACATAACCATCTGAATTAATAGTTATGGTTCCTCCGTAACCACAACTGATAATTCTTACATTTCTTTCAAATCTTTTCTCTTCTTGAATCTCTATATTAAGTTCTTTAGCGGCGTTGCTAAATGCATCACCGATTATTTCAAGGTTTCTTTTAGCTCTCTTGTATTCCAAACGTTTGTAACTTCTACCGTCCATAAGATCAGTCGCTATTCCAAACTTCACCTTAGGAATGATTTTCACTACGCGATGGTAGAAATCTTTGAAATTCTTGGCAAATTGTTCAACCAAACTATCAACTATACTCATTGAAATGGTAACGTTTCCTTTGTATTCTTTCAAATGTTCAAGATTAGACATAACTATTTTAAAATGGGTTGGCCCTCTTACATAAGCATCTATCTCCGGAGTCGGGCCATCAATGCTTATCTGTAGTTCATCAACATGTTTGTTGTAGAAATCCACAGGTAGCTTTTTTAAGAACATACCGTTAGTTAAAAGTTTAATGTAGAGAGAAGGTTTTTTCTCTTTTACCCATTCTATTAGATCGGGTAAAAACGGTACTAAGAACGGCTCCCCGCCACTTATTGATAATTCCTTACCTTCGTATTCTATAAATCCTGAAAGTATTTCTTGCCAATCTTCCATAGATAATTCGTTCTCTAGAGGTTTTCCAGCATTCATATAGCAATGAATACATCTTAAATTGCACTTGTTAGTAAGATAGATATGCATCGGCAAAATCTTGGGTCTTTCGTCCGATACTCTGTGTTCTTCTTCTTCTTCTAGTATTCCCCTGCTAAATAACTTTCTTAATACACTTTTCACCACTTCTTCTGAGGAATGCTCTATAACTTCTCTTACGGTGAATTTTTGAAGATCTTTGAATGCGTCTAGCTCACTTTTAGAAAAAACAACCCAGTTCGGCAACTTATAAAAGAAAACCAAGTAGTCTTCTGAGTATCTTTTTACTATATACTTTTCATCGATTGCTACAGAGGCGTCGAGATCGATTTCCGCCTTTCTTTCTACTTCCATATTTTCCATGTTCTTACCCCCTATTTTAGTTAAGTAGGATGGAAAATGATCATTCTCATGTAAATTTTAGCAAAAGATGCTTTATGAGTGTAATTATACCACATCTACCTTGCTGCTTCTTTTAGGTGATTCCTCAATACGATTCACTTAGAGATAAGATAGACATGGGGGTGACTTGATGGGGATGATAAACTTATCAAGATAGCATCAAGAGAGGAGAAAGCTGAAAAATTCCTGAGAGAGAAAGGAATACTCGAAACTTTCACACATTGCCCATATTGTGGCAGCAATCAGATCTCAAGAGCCGGAAGAGGAATGTATAAGTGCTACAAGTGTAAAAGAGGATGAAGTATCAGAAAAGGAATCATCCTTGAAAGAACAAGAATCAGTCTGTCAAAGTTCCTAATAGCTCTCAAGCTGTTTGAACTCGAGGTCCCTGTTCTAAGGACTGCTAAAGAGTTGAAACTCGCATACAACACAGCTTACAGGTTGTGGGGTCCGTCTTGTGAGTGTTCTTTCCTTATCCATCTCTGACTGCCTGATCATGTTCTAAATGCTAGTGTCTTTTCAAATGGCATTTCACTTCTTTAATCTTTTTTATTTCTCCTTTCTCATTTGGAAAGTTTTTTTTGAACTCCTCAGAAGAGGATGTGCAAAATGCATAGTCCGCAC